>JAJRCY010000001.1 GCA_028678715.1 Methanomicrobiales archaeon
AGCGGCCTGGTCCTGCACCCGGGGATCCGGGTGGGAGAGCAGGTGCACGAGCATGTGGGCATCCCCCGCATCCCGCAGGCTGGCTATCTCCCTGCCATCCACCCTTCGGAAGGGATACAGGATTGTCCGCCACCTCATTCACGAGGATGTACCGGCAGGGGAGAGATAAAGGTAATGAAAAGGAGCCCGGTTCAGAAGCGGTTTCCGGTCCTTCTCTGCCCGGGCGTGGGGATCAGGATGATCCGGTCGAATCTGAGGAGGTGGACGATCAGGTTCAGGCCTGCCGTGGCTATGAAGATCCAGCTGCTCACCCAGATGGGTCCACCGGTGAGGGCCTGGAAGGTGGCCCAGAGGTAGGCGGAGAGGCTGATCAGGTACAGGAATACCCAGGGCCGGAACGCCTGGACAGGCACCCCGCGCCGGAGGGTGAAGGCGATTCCCCCCACGAGGAGTATGGCCACCAGGAATACAGGGGCATGGCCCTGGGCCGCGTTCGCTGCCCAGAAGACCACACCGGTGATGGTGGCAAGGGGTGTCCGGGGCACCGGCTTCGGGCCTGCCTGCTGCGGAGCCGCCTGGAGGGTGGGGAGGGCCTGCAGGGGCGTGGTCACCGGTACCGGCTCGGAGAAGAGCGCGTGGAGGGAGAAGTGGGTGACGGTAGCGGTGACGATGCGCGTGGCATCGTCCTGGCGGGTGGGTACTGCCTCCCACGGGTCATCCGGGTCCCGGCGCGAGAGGACCTGGTACCGGGCAGCATCCTGCCACCGGCCCGGGTCCACCTGGAACTGCACCTCTGCAGGGGGGTCAAAGACCAGGCCATCGGGCAGCAGGTCGTAGGAAACCCCGGAATAGGTGTAGGTGCTCCCCGCGGGTGGTGTGATCCCGGAAGGTGCCGCCGGGAGGACAGAGATCTCCCGGAGCGGCAGCCCCAGCTCATTCCGGAGCCGTGTATCGGGAGCGATGATGAGGGAAGCCACCCGGTCCGACGACAAGATGCTGAAGGGCCGGGTGGTGATCCCGCTTCCGGTCATCTCCGGCTGTCCTGTCTCCAGGAAGAAGAGCGGCTCTGCCGGCTGGACGGGCTGGGGAGCCGAAGTGGGGAACCCCTGCGGGTATTCGTTGCTGCTGCTCCCGGTCTGCGGGCCGCTGGCCCGGGTACTGGCCGACAGCACCAGCAGCTGGAAGGGGTTTCCCGAGCCGGAGAGGGACGCGAGGGCGAACCGGGAGAGGCCTTTCGGTGATACGTACCGGTAATGGTCGAGCCCGGTGGCGGGATCTGCCACCATGCCCTGGTACTTGAGCCCCTGCCGGGTCCCGTCATCGCCGAGGCGCAGGAGGGTGATGTTGCCCTGGGTGCCGTACCGAACCACCCAGGAGGACATGACCGAGAGGTTCAGGGTGGCAGACCGGAGCAGGGACACATTCTCCAGGGAGAAGTCCATCGTGTAGGCTACCGCCGAGATGCTCGCATAGTTCGCGTCGTAGGCAGCCTGCAGGAACCGGGGGTAATCCTCGGTGGTGATGTTCTCCCAGACCGTGGTATCCACGCGTGCCTGGACCGGGTAGCCCGAGAGATTGAGCGCATACGTGATCTCCAGGTTCTCGCCTGTCTGCGGGCAGAAGGTGGTCGGGAGGATCGGCAGGCTCTCCAGCATCACGTCCGTGAGCGTTCCGGTGAGGGTGCCGTTCCCCATGTCCGAAAACCCGGTGGTGCGGGCCTGCAGCGTGATCCTGCCCCAGCCGCTCGCCGGGGGCGGGACGGCCGTGAGGAGGGCGGGATCGGAGAGGGGATCAAAGAGGAAGGATGAAAATGCCGCGGGATCGACAGCCACGCACTGGCTCCCCCCGCACCCGTCGATGGCCAGCCCGCTGATCTCTGTCGATGCGACCACCCGGGTGCCGTTCAGCACCTCGATGGGTGCGGCGAGGGTGGCACCGGTCTCGCCAAAGGGGTTCCCGGCCGTCAGCGAGGCAGAGTACCTGCCGCTGGCCTGGTACGTGTGGGAGGGGTGCTGCAGGGAGGAGGTCTCCCCGTCCCCGAAGTCCCAGGACCATGTTTCCGGGTTCCCGGTCGACGTGTCGGTGAACTGGACCGTCAGGGGGGCGAGGCCGGCCGTCGGGGCTGCCGTGAAGGATGCCGTGGGTCCCGACCCCGAGTGGATGGAATCCGGGAGCGTGGAGAGGGACCTCCCGACGGGGTTGGAGACGGTCAGGGACACCGAATAGGTCCCCGCGGAGGCGTAGGTGTGGGACGGGTGCTGTTCCGTCAAGGTCTCCCCGTCCCCGAAGTCCCAGCGCCAGGTGGCGGGATCCCCGGTGGACTCATCGGTGAACTGGACGGTGAGGGGAGACTCGCCGATCGTGGGATCTGCCGTGAACTCAGCCTCAGGAACCGCGAGAGGGGTCTCCAGCGTGGCCAGGTGGATGTCGGCCATGCCGTCCCGGTAATCGGTCCAGACGATCCGGTCCCCGTCGATGGAAGGAGAGACCTGTTCGGCGGGATCCCCGGTGAGATCGGTCTCCTCTCCTGACGGGATGCGGTGCAGGATGATCTCGGTGTTCCCCCCGCCGACGTCCTCAAACACCACCCGGTCCCCGGAGATGGCAGGGGAGAACTGGTCCGCATCGTCCGTGGTGATCAGTTCCCCGCTTCCCAGGGAGATGGTATGGAGGAAGATATCCGAATCCGGCCCCTCGCGGAGATCCTGCCACACCACCCGGTCCCCGCTGATGGCAGGATTCATCTGGTCGCTGCCCTCGTCGTCCAGGCACATCTCATCCCCGGTGGCCAGGCTGTACAGGAAGATGTCCCAGTTGCCGTTGCGGTTATCCTGCCAGACGATCAGGTCGCCGGAGATGTCCGGGTTGTTCTGTTCACTACCGTCAGTGGTGATCTGCGTCTCCTGGCCGGTGGCGAGATCGTAGAGGTAGATATCAGTGTTCCCGGCCCGCGCGTCGTCCCACACCACCCGGGTGCCATCGATGGCAGGGTTGGCATGGTCCGTCCCGCCGCTCGCAATGACCGTGTGTTCCCCGGTGGAGCTATCGTAGATGTCCAGGTCGTAGCCGCCGTAGGAGTCGTTCCAGACGCGCCAGACCATGCGGTCGCCCGAGAGATCCGGGCTCTCGCACATGGCCCCGGCGGCGGAGACCCGCTGCTCCTCGCCGGTGAGGATGTCGTACAGGTAGATCTCGCCGGTGCCGCCGCGGTAATCCAGCCATGCGATCCGGTCCCCCGAGACGACCGGGTACCACTGGTCCGAATCCGGGGTACCGACGGAAATGACCGACTCCGCGGTGGCTGCGGCTGCGGGAAGGATGATGGATGCGGCGAGAAGGGCCAGCAGGAGCACCAGCCGGATGGCCTTCCCGCCCATGCACCCACCACCTTCCCTCATCCGAGGTACCCCACCGCCTTGAAGTGGGTCATGAAGACGGCCGTGTCCAGGGCAAACGTGCCGTCGTTGTCGGCAAGGTTCACGGAGTAGGTGTCAGCCGGGATACCGTTATTGACCGCGCCCCCTTTCAGGAAGTACCGGTTGGTCTGGATGGTCCATGTCCCGCCGGCCAAGCTTCCGGCGATGGCCGGGTCACCGGCCACCGGCCCGTACGGATTGCGGAGCACGATGTAGCATTTGTTGTTGGACCGGTACAGCCCCAGCACGGCGTAAGAGTGGTTGGCGACAATGGTATCCGCGTTATAGGTGACGTCTGCAGGTGCAGTCTCGTAGGTGTAGGCCACCATCGGGAACTTGGTCTTGCTGTAGGTGACATTGCAGGTGTTGGCCGGGTCAAACTTATTCGACCCGATGGCCGTGAGCATCTGGGCCCAGGTCCTGCCCGCAGTGGTCACCGTTGTGGAGGCGTACGTGGCAGTGACTGCCTTCGCGATCTGCGCGAGTGCCGTGACCGGATTCCCGCCGGTGTCACTGGCCAGGTCCGGTTCACCCCTGTCGGCGCCGGGCAGTGCCTTCCAGACGCCGTACCCTTTCTCGATATGGGCCGGCCAGACCTCGGTGGGATCCGTGGAATGGGCAAAGACACACTGGCCGCTGGCATCCTGAGGCAGCCGGTTGTCGGTGTTCACCGTATCCTTCCGGCCCGTGGTGAGGTTCCAGAAGGAGAAGGTGTAGGCAGGCCCGGCCTGCTCGGGCAGGAGGTGCGGGCTGACCCAGGAAATGGCCGTTAGGGCGGCCACCAGGTAGCAGTCCACGCCGCACCCCTGCACGGGGTCCTGGACATATCCACGGCCGGTCAGCGGATCCCTGAAGTACAGGCCACCCGCGACGGGGGCCCACACCGTGGGGAGGCAGGGGCTTCCCGCCTGGGTGAGTACCTCCTCCCCCGCGATCTCATTGATCACGTTCCGCGTGAAGAGCGGGGATTTATGCTTGGGATCAAAGAGCTGGTCAAAGGGCCTCCGCAGGGCTCGTTCCAGTACGCTCTTCTTCTCATCCAATCCCATCCGATGCCAGTCCTGCCTCTTTCCCAGGACGGCATCGGCCAGGGCATACGGGTTCCGGGCACCGATATTCTGGGGTTCTGGAATGATGGCCGGAATCCTCCTCACGGGCTTTTTGGCTATCATCTTATTCGGGGACATGGTGATTCCTCACTTCATTTCCATGACATCTCTACGGTCTCTCTGTTCACTCCACTCATTATCCTCAGCTATGCCGAACCCGGTCGCACCCGGGGGGCAGGGGACTGTACCAGGTTTGGGAGAGTCGCTGAATGCACTGGACGCCCGGAAGGAGGGCATTTCCCGCAGGGCGGGATGCCAACCCGGCGCTCACTGTACTGATGAATGTCTGGGATCCTTCCCCTTGCACGGGATGTCTCCCCGGCTGTTTAAAAGGCTTTCCCTGCACTTTTCCCCTGCATGACCTCCCGGTCAGGGAACCGGAGGATATTCAGTCCGTTCTCCTCCATCTGCTCCCGTGTGGGAACGGTAATAAGAGAGGGTTAACTTTCCGGAAAAAGGACACCCTTCATGCGTCAGCAAGGGGGGGGTGGAGACGTCCCGGGCATGGGAGCAATCCTATTTTCCTGCTAATCTTCCCCGGGTCCAATGAGAAAGGAAATATAAAACCGACAGGTTTATCTACAAAAAAAGGGAGCACCCCTCATGGCTCCGAGAGAGGGTGAATCCCCCGGTCCGCGGGGAGTGGGGAGCCTCACCGAGGCCCTGCTTCTCCCCACCGTTCTTGTTATCGGTATCCTGTTCGTGCTCGTGTTTCCCGGCGGACTTGCAGGACAATATCTTCCTGCTATCGTCGTGCTGATCCTCCTTGCAGCGTTACTGGTCCTCTGGGCGGCCTTTGGCAGTCTCATCAAGGAGTACCTCTCCGGGATCGGGGAACGGTGGGCAGGGCTGGATTTCTTTCTCAGGCTTCTTCTGGGACTCACATCTCTCCTCCTGGTACTCATGGCAATCCTTCTCTGGAAGTCTCCCGCATTCCTGTCCGGTCTGCCCCTCTACCCGGAAGCAACGGGGATCCGGTATTTCGGGGGGTTGCTGCTGTTCGCCAACCTGGCAGTTCTCGCCATTCTGGTCCTGAAGGGCAGGAGTACCGACAAGGAAGTCATTGCCTGGTGGACCGATATGCGCCAGATGAACGTGCTGGGAATCATCACCGGTTCGATGCTCTATACCGGGTGGTTCCTGACCCGCATCCTGAGCATACGGTGGTGCTGGGGGATCGCCATGATCCTTTCCCTCTTCCTGCTGGCGGCGGTGGGATGCCTTGTCAACCAGCGGTTCGCCGGGGTCCTGATCGATGAGTACAACTGCATGAGCCTCTCCCGGTTCCAGATGGTCCTCTGGACCCTCATCATCCTCTCGGCCATCGCAGTCGTCCTCCTTGGCCGGATACAACCGGGGATGAACCTGGAATCCCCGTTTGCCGTGGAGATCGACTGGAGGCTTCTCGCCCTGATGGGCATCAGTGTCACTTCCGCTGCCGGTGCCGTCCTGGGGAACAAGGTTAAGACAGAGCGGATACCCAGCCCGAAGGGAAAGATCACCTTCGCCGCCCGGCTGAAGTACCGGAGAGAGAGAAAGACATTCGAAGAGACCCTCAATAAACTCATGAAAACCACCAAGGCGGACGAAACCATCACCGAACTGGCGAAGAGGGATGAAGTGAAGGAGGCTGTCAACCCGCGCAGTGACGGTACCAAACATAAGCATACATCCCCTTCCGAAGCGAGTTTCTCTGATATTTTCCACGGCGACGAGATCACCGATTTCGAGTCCCTCTCCCTCGCCAAGGTGCAGAACTTCTACTTCACGGTGGTCTCTGTGGTCATCTATGCGGCCCTTCTCTACATGGCTCTACCGGAGTACGGTGCAGAGAAATTCCCGTTCCCGGCCATCCCGGAAATCCTCCTAGGCCTGATCGCGATCAGCCATGGCGGATACCTGGGCGACAAGTTCCTGCCCCACACCGAAGAGGATGCCTGAAACCCTCCTGCTCCCCCCTTTTCCTGTAGCCCCCGCACGAGGACCAGGATGGCTGTTCCCCGTTGTGCTCCACCGGCTGATCGGTAAACCTTTCTCATCCGGTACCCATGCTCTGAGAGCATGGTCCCGGACGAGTCCCCGCCGGCGGCTCCACAGCGCCTGACCCCCGCCATGGAGCAGTACCGGTCCTTCAAGGCCCAGCACCCCGACGCCATCCTCTTCTTCCGCATCGGGGACTTCTACGAGACCTTTGAATCCGATGCCGAGACCGTCTCCCGGGAGCTGGAGATCGTGCTCACCGCCCGCTCGAAGGACAGCACCGGGCACCGGGTCCCCCTGGCCGGCGTCCCGTACCACGCGGCGGAAGGATACATCTCCCGCCTGGTGGCGAAAGGGTACCGGGTGGCGGTCTGCGACCAGGTGGAGGACACCCGGGCAGCAAAAGGGATCGTGAAGCGGGCCGTGGTCCGGGTGGTGACCCCCGGGACCCTCGTCGATGCCTCGATGATCCCGTCCCCCGAGGCCCGGTACCTGGTGGCCGTGGCCCGGGACCCGGACCGCCGTAACTTCGCCCTGGCCTTCCTGGAGACCTCCACGGGCGAGTTCTTTGTCACCGTCTGCGGCGCAGGTGACGCCCTCGACGAGGTTTTCACCCAGGTTGCACGGTACCGGCCCCGGGAGGCCGTGCTGGGGGAGGGCCTGCCCGCCGGGATCCGGGAAGGCTTCCAGGAACGCGGTATCCCCGTCGCGGGAGTGCCGGATAACCGGATGGGGGCGGAGGAGGCGGAGCGCTCCCTGAAGGAGCACTTCCGGGTCATCTCCCTCGAAGGCTACGGCCTCGCGGGGGAGCCGGCTGCCACCGTCGCCGCGGCCACCGCCCTGCGGTATGCCGCCGACACCCTGCACTCCCCCCTCTCCCACGTCACCGGCCTCTCCCTCCGGCGGCCGCAGGAGGCCATGGTACTGGACCCGGTGACCCTCCGGAACCTGGAGGTGCTGGATCCTCTCCGGGCGGGAGCCGAAACGGTCACGCTCCTCTCGGTGCTGGACCGGACCATGACACCGGCGGGAGGCCGCCGGCTCCGGAAGGACCTGGTGGCGCCCCTGCTGTTGCCCGGGGAGATCCATGGCCGCCTGGACGCGGTGGAGTTCTTTGTGAAGCGGCCGATCCCCCGGCAGGATGTTCGGTCGCTCCTCGCCCATTTCCCTGACATCGAACGTGTAGGGGCCCGCATCGCCCTGGGGAACGCGACGCCCCGGGACCTGGCCGCGCTCCGGGAGGCTCTCTCCCGGCTCCCTGCGCTGAAAGGCCTCGTGACCGGTGCCGGCCTGGACGGGTTTCCCGGGGCCCTTGCTGCGGCCGTCGGGCAGATCAGGGACTGCCCGGGGCAGGCGGACCTGATCGGGCGGGCCATTGCCGACGACCCCCCCGCGAACACCCGGAACGGCGGCATGATCCGGCCGGGATATTCGCCCGACCTGGATGCCCTCCGGGGAGGGGCGTCCACCGGGAAGGACTGGATCGCCACCCTCCAGCAGCAGGAGCGCGAAGCGACAGGGATCCGGTCCCTGAAGGTGGGGTACAACCAGGTCTTTGGCTACTACATCGAGGTGACGAAGGCCAACCTGCACCTGGTGCCGGAGCGGTACCGGCGCAAGCAGACCACGGCATCGGGGGAGCGGTTCACGCTCCCGGAGCTCTCGGAGAAGGAGGGGCAGATCGCCCGGGCCGAGGAGCAGGCCCTGGCCCTGGAGCAGGAACTCTACACGGCCCTCCTCGCCAGGCTGCGGGAGATCGTCCCCCTCCTGCAGGAAACGGCGGCAGGAATCGCTTCCATTGACCTTGCGGCTGCTCTCGCAGACGTGGCGGTGGCGAACCGGTATGTCCGGCCTCTACTGGACGACTCTTCCGAGCTCCTGATCCGGGAGGGGAGGCACCCGGTGGTGGAGCAGGGGATGAAAGGGCGCTTTGTGCCGAACGATACCCTGCTGGACGGGGGGAAGGAGCAGATACTCGTCATCACCGGCGCCAACATGTCCGGGAAATCCACCTACATGCGTGCCACCGCTCTCATGGTTCTCATGGCCCAGGCGGGTTCCTTTGTCCCGGCAGCCCATGCACGGGTGGGCATCGTGGACAGGATCTTCACCCGGGTGGGTGCCTTCGACGACCTGGCCCGGGGCCAGTCCACGTTCCTCGTGGAGATGCTGGAGCTGGCCCATATCCTCCACCATGCCACCGAAAGAAGCCTCGTCATCCTGGACGAGATCGGCCGGGGCACCTCCACGCTGGACGGGTACTCCCTCGCCCGGGCGGTGCTGGAGTTCCTGCACGGGAAAGGCTCCCGGGGGCCCCGGACGCTCTTTGCCACGCATTTCCACCAGATCGTGGACGTCGAGTCTACCCTGCCCCGGGTCAGGAACTTCCACTTCACGGTGAGAGACACGAAAGACGGAGTGGTCTTTGTCCGGAAGATTATCCCGGGGGCCACGGACCGGAGCTACGGGATCCACGTGGCCCGTCTGGCGGGGATACCGCAGAAGGTGCTGGGCCGGGCCGAGGAGATCCTCGCGGAACTGGCGCAGGATGAGGCCGGGAGGGGCGAAGGCGTGAAGCGGTACACCCAGATCCTGCTCATCGACGAACCGGCCCGTGAGCCGCACGAGCACCCCCTCCTGGAACGCATCCGCAGCCTGGACCTGGATACCCTGACGCCCCTCGGCGCCCTGAATGCCCTGCACGAGCTGCAGGAAGCGCTCCGGAAGGAACAGGAGGAGGAGCGGTGACCGCTGCACCCGGCAGCCCCTCGATCCGGGTGCTGGATACCCTGACGGTGAACCAGATCGCCGCAGGGGAGGTGGTGGAACGGCCGTCCTCTGTCGTGAAGGAACTGGCCGAGAACTCCCTGGATGCAGGGGCCAGCCATATCACTGTCGACGTGGAGTCTGCCCGCGGGGAGATCCGCCGGATCACGGTCATGGACAATGGCTCCGGCATGGTCCCTGCCGATGCGGTGCTGGCGTTCCACCCCCACGCCACGAGCAAGATCAGGGCTCTCTCGGACCTGCACCGGTCCCTGACCCTTGGCTTCCGGGGCGAGGCTCTCACCTCCATCGCCTCCGTGGCCCGGGTGGAGCTGGTCACCCGCCCCTCCGGTGGCAGGGCTGCGGAAGCCTGGAGGGTGGTGGTGGAAGGCGGGGAGATCCGGGAGCAGGGGGTTGCCGCAGGCCCTGAGGGGACCCGGGTGACGGTGGAGCAGCTCTTTGCCCGCACCCCGGCCCGGAGGAAGTTCCTGAAGTCCCTGGCGACAGAGATCTCCCACATCGCCGGCGTGGTGGAATCCCTGGCACTCTCCCACCCGCGGGTCGCCTTCCGGCTGGTCCACAACGGCACCGAGCGGATCCGGACGGAGGGTGACGGGGATCTCCGGGCTGTCATCGCAGGATTGTACGGTGCGGATCTGGTCCGGGTGCTGATCCCCCTCACCCTTGAGGGTGCGGGTTTCGGTGTCCGGGGATACGTCTCGAAACCGTCCGAGCACCGCCCGCACCCGTACCAGGTGTTCCTCTCGGTCAACGGAAGGCCGGTCTCTTCGCGGCAGATGGTCCGGGCGATCCGGGATGGCTACGGCACCCTCCTCCCGCCCCACCGGTACCCGGTGGCCTTCCTGGACCTCCGGATTGACCCCGCTTGGGTGGACGTGAACGTGCACCCTTCAAAGCGGCAGGTCCGGCTGACCGGCGAGCGGGATCTCCTGGAAGCGGTGACGGGCGCGGTGGCACAGACGCTCCGGGGGAAAGACCTGATGCCCGAGGCCGGAAAAGGGCTCTTGCCTGTTGGCGGACCGGCCCGTCCGGTTGCCGTGACCGTGCCGCCTCCGGTGCTTCCCGCCCCTACGTGGGGCGACGGAATTCCGCTGCGGGTGGGCCGCCAGACCGAGCAGCAGCTGCGGCAGACCGAGCTGGCCACCGGCATCGTTGAGGACCGAGTACCCCTCCCCACGATGGAGGTCATCGGGCAGGCGGGCGGGGTATACCTCGTGGCCCGGACCCCCGAGGGAGGGCTCATCCTCGTGGACCAGCATGCAGCCCACGAGCGGGTAGTGTACGAGTACCTCCGGGACCTGCATTCCGGCGGCGAGCGGAGCCAGGAGCTGCTGGTCCCGCTGGTCCTCCACCGCTCCCCGCGGGAGGCAGCTCTCCTGAGGGAGTTCCTGCCGGTCCTGGCACGGCAGGGGCTGGTGGTCGAGGAGTTCGGCAGGGATACCTTCGCCGTGAAGGCGGTGCCCGTGGTCCTCGGAAGGACCGGGGACGATTCCGTTATCCACGAGGTGCTCGGAGACCTCCTCTGCCAGCAGGAGGATCCCTCAGTGACCATGGAGGAACGGGTCATCCGGATCATCGCCTGCAGGTCGGCCGTGAAAGCCGGCGCGGCGGTCACCCTCGAGCAGAGCCAGCGCCTGGTCCGCCAGCTCGCCCGCGCCCGGAATCCCTACACGTGCCCCCACGGCAGGCCCACGATGGTGGCCCTGACCCGGGCCCAGCTGGACGGGATGTTCCGGAGGGTATAGCGGCCGGATTCGGGAACTCCCGCATGGAGGGGCCGCGGGTTATATGCGCTGGAGAGAATCCTGTCGTGACCCCCGTCCTGAAAAAGGGGGTGGAGAAAAGGAGTTCCTGGCACCGTTGCCTTCCCTCGCCCTATCCCACCAGGAGCGTGAGCCGGTTCTCGCGGACAAGCCCGCCACCGGTGGCCCTCAGGGTGCCATCCACCGCGACACCGGGCGGGAGGTAGTCCGGTACCGTGAAGGGGTACTGGATCGTCCTCGGGAACGGCGGATCATAGGTGCCGAAGTCGTAGGTCCGGGTGACAAAGAGGGCGCTTGCCGTGAGTTCCAGGGTCACGGGGGCAGAAAACCCGTTCATCCCTTCAATGACCATGGTATAGGTCACCGTCTCGCCGCGCCCGGCGGTCACGCTTGTCGGGCTTGTGGCGAGGGAGAAGTCCGGAGGGCCGGGGTAGGTCGGGGATGCCGTGGCGGTGGGAGTCTCCTGCGTATTCGTTGCCGTTGGCTGTGTGGGGAAAGTCGTTGAAGAAGCGGGGGTCGTGGTCCCGGAAAGGGTGAGTGTGGGCGAAGGTTCCTGTGACGAACCTCCGGATCCTCCCGGGACCAGGATCGGACCCAGGAAGAGGGCCGCCATGACCAGAAGGACGACAATGACCGGGAGGAGCGGATAGTACTTCGGCGGGATCAGAGGTTTTTCGGGAGGTTCCCGGTTCACTTCCGGTGCTTCCTCAGGTCGCACTTCCGGATCGGTCATGGACGTATCTCGCATCGGATGTGAAGGGGTTTTCTCCCCTTTCTTACGAGATGTGCCTGGCGGTCCCGGGAAGCCCTCAGAGCAGGACCGCTTTTACGATCTTCACGTCCTGGACCGGGCGGTCGCCGGTGGCGGTCTTCACCTTCGAGATCCGGTCCACGACGTCCATCCCCTCCACCACGCGGCCAAAGACCGGGTGGCGATCGTCCAGGAAGTTGTTGTCGACGGTGTTGATGAAGAACTGGCTGCCCCCGGTGTTAGGGCCTGCGTTCGCCATGGCGATGGTGCCCCGGTCGTTCCGGTTGCCGGTCTTGAACTCGTCCCTGATGGCATATCCCGGCCCTCCCCGGCCGGTACCGGTGGGGTCTCCCCCCTGGATCATGAACCCGTCAATGACCCGGTGGAAGATGGTACCGTCATAATACCCCTTCTGCACGAGCGAGGCAAAGTTCCCCACCGTGATAGGCATATGGCTGTACAGCTCGAGGGTGATATTGCCCATCGTGGTCTCGAGCCGGACCCGTTGCGCCTGTTGCGGTGTCATCGGTGCATCTCCCGCCTGCGGTGCCGCGCAGCCGCAGGCCAGCAGCAGGACGAGAAGCGCGAGCGAAAGAACCAGCTGTTCCCGCCATTGCATGGAATGAGGTGGACGCGGCGGGATATAGGTGTATCCGTAACATGATCAGGCGATATTGTGCCTATTTTATCCTACTCTGGCCTTTTAAGGGCTCCTATTGTCTTATCATACTATTCAGATATCCATGGTACCTTCCACGGTGAAAGATCGCCGAGCCCTCTCCCTGTTCTTTCCTGTCCGGGATTGCATCAAGGTGATCTGCCAGGACTACGGGTAACGGCCCGCTTCTCAAGATGGTGCCGCTGTCAGGCAATAAAAATGGGGATCACATTGCACTGCCTGCAATTGTGAAGTAGCAATACTTACTCGGCTGCAACTCGTTGGCAGCGTTATCAGCAAAGACGCGCCACCGGAAGTAACCCTGGTCAGGAATGTAGTGATCTATACTGGTGCTATGGACCAGGCCAAACCCCCAGTAGCTGACCCACGCTATCCAATTCCTGCTGAAGATTTCAGCTTGTTCGACGTTAATGATGTAACCGCTCGCACCGGGTACGGATTCCCACTCGAAGTGTATCTCGTATCCCACATCATGCGGGAGAATTACCCCTTTACAGGGTGATACCAGACGCGGCGCGGCAAGCTTCTTGAACTGGGGTGCAGCTGCCCCTGCGGTTACTGCTCCTCCAATGATCAGCAGCAGTACTGCGATCGACAGGTACATCGCACGTTTTCTCATTGTCACCCTCCTTCCACCATCCTTTCCTGATACAATACGAACGAAGCGCCCGGCAACGGGAGCCTGCGGTCCTGAACGATCTGAAAACTGACGAGATGTACCGTATCCACTGTGCCATTCCCGGGTGAATGACGCCTGCCCGGCTCAGGACACCGGCTAATTGTTCAACGAGAATTTAATGGTTTTCACTGAGGGGAGATCCGACCGGAAGAAGAGCATCCCAGTACCAGCACGTGGGCCATCAGCGACCCCCACCCGACTCACCCCTGCGTGTACTCCCCCTCCACCCAGATCGATCCGTCCTTCCGGATCTCCTTCTTCCAGATGGGCACGGTCTGCTTGATCCGCTCCAGGATGTACTCGCAGCCGGCGAAGGCTTCCTTCCGGTGCCCGGCACTCACAACGATCAGGAGGATCCGGTCGCCGACCACCAGCCTGCCATGGCGGTGGATCACCTCCACCGCGTGGAGCGGCCAGCGTTCCCGGGCCTCGGCCTCGATCTTCCTGAGCTCGGGGAGCGCTGCCTCCTCCCAGGTCTCCAGTTCCAGTTCCCCCAGCTGGTCATCCCGTACCACGCCCAGGAACGTGACCACAGCCCCTACGGACCCGGCCATCACCCTCCGGATCACAGGCTCGACGTCCACGTCATCAGTCGTGAGCCGGATCATGGGCAACCTCCCGGCCGCGAGAAAGCCAGGTCCATCCGGTCATCCCCCTGCCACCGGCGGGAAGACTGCCACCTCGTCCCCGTCCGAGAGGACCTCCCGCCCGGCGTCCTCCCTCCGGATCCTCTGCCGGTTCCGCATCAGCACGACCCAGTCCCGAAGCCTGCCATTCTCGTCCAGGAGTGCCTCCCGTGCCGCATCCCCCGTGGACGCCACCTGCTCCAGAACGAAGAGCAGTGTGGTGCCCGCCGGTATCTCCACGTCACGCTCGGAACCCAGTGCCTCCCGGAACCGGGCAAAGCCCCGGACCCTCACCTTCACGGCAGGATCACCCCGCCACAGTCCGGGCATCGGGGGTTGCGCTCCACAGCCACCTCGGTCATGCGCGCCTCCAGCCCTTCCCAGAGCAGGAGCCGGTTGCCCAGCAGGTTCCCCGTTCCCAGCAGGAACTTCAGCGCCTCCGTCGCCTGCACGAGGGCAATGACGCCTGCTGTGGCACCCACCACCGGGGGCGTCTCCGGGGGAGGGGCCCGCGGGATCACGCACCGGAGGCAGGCGGTCTTCCCGGGGAGCACGGTCATGGCCTGGCCGTCAAAGCCCCGGATGGCCCCGTGGATGAAGGGAATGCCGCGGCGGACGGCTTCCCGGTTCAGCAGGTACCTGGCCGCATAGCTGTCCACGGCATCGATGATCAGGTCCGTGTCACCAATGAGGCCGGATACCGATCCCTCCTCAATGGTAGCCTGCACCGCTTCGATGGTGATGTGGGGGTTCATCTCCCGGAGTTTCTCCCCCGCGGACTCTGCCTTGGGGCGGCCCAGGTCCATGTCCCGGTGCAGGAACTGCCGGTTCAGGTTGGAGATATCCACGACGTCCTGATCTATGATCCGCAGCCAGCCGACCCCTGCCAGGGCAAGGTAGGTGGCCACCGGGCAGCCGAGACCGCCGGAACCGGCGATGGTGACCCGGGCACCCTTCAGTCGTTCCTGGCCATCCTTCCCGATCAGGTCCATCTGCCGCCTGTACCGGCGGACCTCGTCCGGCGAAAGGACCGCCCTCCTCTCCCGGCCTGCTTTCTGCGCCGTTGTTCCCCGTTCCCACGCCATTGGCATCCCCCGCTGCGTCACCGTGCGGCGGGAACCATCATTACTGCAGAATGGAACGCGGGGATAAAAGATACCTTTGCTGCCCATGGCAGAAGGGCGACGTGCTGCCCTCCCCGCCAGGGTCTTCCCTGATCCCCATCTCCCCCGCGATCTTTCGGACACGCGGGAGCGCCTCCACCGCGTCGCGGTGCTTCAGGTCCTGGTCCGGTTCGGGGGTAAACCGGAGGAACGCCCGGGCCCGGTCACCCGGAAGTCACACCACGGTGACGTGGCTATCAGAGGCCGTCGATAGGAATAGAGAACACGGAATGCAGGGGGCGCCCGGGCTGAAACTGGATTCCAAGACTTTCGGCAGGGGAAGAAGGTCTCCTGTTGCTTCAATGTATCAGAAGAAATGGAGGAGGGGAAATTCTCCGATCGGACAGGTACATCATCCTAGAATCTGGATATCAGGATCCAGGAAGTTGTCCCGGGATTTCGGTGCAGTCCAGATCCCCCATCGGCAATGGTACCATTTAAGAATCTTATATATAGGTTTAGAGAATATCAGTTCTTTCGAGGTTTTTGTTGTGGTGGAGGATGAAAGGAGGGTATGGCACGATGCAAAGGCATATCATCTCTATTCGATCGTCATCACGTCGCCAGACCGGATCCTTCGCCGTCAAGCGCTGCGATTTCTCGGTGCTCTTGAGCGCGCAGGGAGCAGCGACGCTGCCTGGGCCATTCACAGAATACAAAATTCGAAGTAGACGGGTCAATCGTCACCGGGGACACTCTCTCAGAGATTCATCACTCCTCAGTCTTCTGCATGGGAAAATTCTACCCGGTGCAGGCCTCACCTGGCACGATGAGGTGCCACTGAACCGGGCGACATACTGCCCTGTGCGGGATATCAGATCCCGATTTCAGTCGCTATCTCCTGTATCCGGTGGAGGGCCTCCACCGCGTCGCGGCGCTTCAGGTCCTGCTCCGGCTCGGAAGCAAACCGGAGGAATGCACGCGGACGGTCTCCCGTGAGTCCCGCCATCCGCACGATGAGAGGGTAGGTCCGCTCGGGAAAGTACAGGGATTCGGCGGCATCAACGATGCTCTCCTCCTCTTCCGGCGTGATGATCCCTGCCCGGGCAGCCCGGGCGGCGGCCCACCGGATGTTCACCAGGGGCTCCGAGAGGGGATGGTAGTATTCCGGGTCAAAGAGGAGGGCCACCTCGTCATCGGAGGTGATGATCCCGTCGCGGTAGCACCGGAAGATCCTTCCCACGCCTTCCATCCCGAGCGTGTGGAGCTCCGCAGCCCGGAGCGCTCCCATGCTGGAGGCGCCCACCACCCGGGCTCCCCGGCCGAGGGCCTGCAGGATCTCCCGGTGGCCGACGGCGCTCTCCTGGAAGAAGACCCCGTCGATGAGCCCGATGATCCGCGCACCTTCCTCCGCCGCCCGGGAGAGGTCGCCCCGGGCTGCGGGGGGCCGGTACACGGCGGTAAGGATCCGGGTGGCCTCCGCCCGGTCAAGGCTCGGGCCGAGAAAGACGACGATTCCGGGCATCCCTGCACCTGGGTCCGATCCGTTCCTGGTCCATGGCATACACTTCCAGGCCGGGTACAATCACCCGGACGACGGGCACCCCGATCTCCGCCCGGGTGAGGTCCACCGCGATGGCATGCGCGAACCCGGCCCGCTCCAGCACTCCCAGCGTGTACCGGATATCGGTGAGGAAATCATCGGTATCGCAGGACGGGATTGTCCGGAAGTCCACCTCACCGTCACCGTCAAACCAGTACCGGTTCATCCGCCGGGTGCGATCATAGCCGATCCGGCGGCGGAAGTCGGCCACCGTGGTATCCTCACGGGCGCCGTGGATCTGGGTGAGCCGGCTCTGGGCCACCTCCGTGAGGGCACGGAGCAGCGCGATGCGGGCATTGGTGTGGGTGCCCATGCCGATGGTGAGGAGCGCCGGGTCCCGCAGCCGCAGGTCATCCGATACCGCGGCGAAGGTGGGGATGCCCAGGTCGCTCGTGATGTTCTTCACCCGCACCTCCACCTCCGCGTCCGAGAACCTCTTCAGCAGTTCACCGGGCAACCCTTCACCGGTGTTCACGACGAGTGGCCCGGTGTTCCGGGTCGTCTCCACCAGGGACCATGCGTCCCGCTCCACGATCTCCATGAGCGCATGGAAGATGGCCTCTTCCCGTGTGTTCCCGGAGGCGAGACCGTTCGTGTTGGTCCGGAAGAGGCGGGGATAATCCGGAGGTACCGGATGGAAGACGGCATTAGCAGGGACAAAGACTTCTCTGCCGTTCAAAAGGTCATGGCCTGTGATCCACGGGAGCGGCCGGGATGGATCGGCACCCGCAGGGAGGATCAGGGAGGACGGGTCCACCGCAGGCCCCCGGGAGAGGATAGCGGGATAGGATCCTGTGACCAGCTCACGCTCCCCCACCTCGGCAGAGAACCGCTCGATCCCCTCCATCATGGCCGAGACCTTCGCCTCGGCCGGGGTGGCTCCCTTGCCGTTGTAGACCGTGATGGCACCGGCACCGGCCATGGGCCGGATGCTGGAGAAGACCGGAATCCCGATGCGGTCCAGGTTCGTGATGTCGGCCACCCGGGTGATCCCTGCAGCAGGCAGCCTGGGCTCAATCCGGGCCAGCGTCTCCTCGGGTGGAACCGTCCGCTGGGTGTCGTAGGAGTAGGCCTTCTTCACGGAAACGAGCTGCACGGCGGATCTCCGGGTCGTATGGTACCGATACGTGGGAGGTCAGAGGGAATGAAGGTTGCCGATCCGTTGAACCATCACGACGGCATTGGGAAAAGATATCAAAAAACTGTGAGAAAGGGGACGCCCCGGCTGGGATTCGAACCCAGGTCAAAAGCTCCGGAGGCTTCTAGGATATCCACTACCCTACCGGGGCCGGAACTGTATAGTTTCGGTTGGGAAGGGGTAAAAAAGTTTGGACAGGTGAAATTTGTTTTCGGGGCGAGATTAGGGCGTACAGGGATTATCTTGGGTTAGCACTTCACCTCCTGTAAGAATATATGAATTCAAGGTGAATCATGTTAATTATTGGGAGACTTGGCTGATCTCCTTTGTTCGTTATCATTAATTCCCAATCGCCTAACACAGAGCGACCAAAGAGTGCGTCGTAGTGGTAATCGTCAATCACGAATGAAGAAGGCGTACCGATTGCATCGGGAAAAATTATCTTATTTTCGATTGGGAGGATTAACTCAACGAGATTACCACCTCCTTCTTTTTCAAAGAGATCAGGTGGCAATTTTTGGAGAATGAGACTTAATGGGAGTAAATGGCCACCCGACTCTAATGCCGCTCGAGCCCCCAATATTCTGTGTTCGTAAGTACCTGAAATGTTGGGGAGATCAAGCAACTGATCCCGTAACACACTTATTTTAATGATATGTTGCTTCTCTAATATTGATCGCCTTAAATTTTCCCATTCAGGAATTAGGGACTTTAAACGCTCACCTATGGGGTGATTTACAGAATACTGGCTAGCCACGGTTGTCAGATGTTCTGAATCAAAGCCCGCATATAGCAAAATAATTGCCAAAACCACGTTGATATCGTTATGGTTGTGGATGGTGGCGAGAACTTCACAATCCGGAAAATCAGGATCATGACTCGTTTCTATCTCCTTTAGGATATCATCGGAGTTGAGGTGGAATCGGCTCAGTTCGACAGTTGAACCAGACTTGGTTAAAACCTTGTTGAGAACATCAACCACACGGGGTGGAGTCCCAAGTTCTTGCCGTAACATCTCAGTCACGACTCGCAGGCTCATCGTATCTTCATTGATGATTTGTGGTGCTAGCTCATTCCAAATCATTGAAATCTTTGAAAGACTCGTCCAAAGAGAGCCTGACAAGCTCCTTTGTGTCAATAGATCTGCGAGAATGGGTGATGTTATTCCTCCAACTGCACATGCGTAAGCAAGGAGAATCTCTCTGTCAGTCAGACTTCCAACCGGAGAGGAATCGAGTAGGGAAAAGTGGCTTCGTTCTCGCTTGATATTTTCAAGCATCTGTGCATCTTCGATGGGGTCACTTATCGGGAATTGCCCCATCAAGAATTCGGCGAGTTTGGTGGGATTCCCAAGACGACTCCTGATGGCATCTCCTAGCGCCTGCGTCTCCCTTACCTCACGAATCGGCTCGATTTGAATGATGAATGATGGCCTGATGTATTCACCGGTGGAAAAGGTCTCAATTTCATTTGGTCTCATCAAAACAAGATTCCCGATGGCTGATAGGTCGGTACTACTGATGAATATCTTCAAACGACCCAGATTTGAGTTGGCATTTATCCAAGCAGCAATACGCTGCCTTAAAGCGAGTTCATCTTGGAGAACCGATGCTACATCGGTCATATTTTCAATAAATTTATCATATCTGCCGATGGTCAATGCAGTATTAAGTTCTAGGAATTTCATCTGGAACTGCGTTGTCTGAAGTCGAGTTAACAGAGCATCCAGATCCCCCTGGCCAATTCTCGTCAGTTGATCGATTACGGATGAAATTTCTCTATCTATTTGATCTACTGAATCAATGACGGACTGGAGATACTGACGGTTTAATTCCTGTAACGCAAACTGCTGCACTAAAGCGTCTAGATGCTCTAGCTGCATTTCTCGACGTATATAAGCGGCATCGAGTTCAAGTTGTTTTCCAATTAAAAGGTCGTCATTCAGAACCATCTGTTCCTGAATCTGTAAATAGGTCATCCCTCCTGAAACTCCAATCTCTTCTGCAAGGAGAACATCATTTTTGAAATCTTGAGCCTCTTGTTCGGTCCACTGATTGCTGCCAGCATTCAATGCCTTAAGCTGATTGGATAAATCCGTTGTAGATCTAATCGCCTTGTTCATGTCGTCTTTGAATTTTGAGAGAATCTGTCCTATATCTTTAAGGTATTCCAATTCTTGGAGAAAAGAGGTTGATGATCTATCAATTTCAATAACTTCAGCATCAACTGTATGGTTTTCTTCCTCCAAGAGAACTGAAACCTGTGACTCGTATTCTGCCAATTCATCAGAAGCTTTAATTAAACTAGCAACAGCTGCACCCCAGGTATAGATGGTAATACAAATTGCGGCAAATAGTTTGAAAATATGCCACATTTCCAGCCATTCAGATACCTCCTCGATTTCTTGCGCTTCTAGTTCAGCGATTTTATCGTTTACCCGTTGCGCCCATACAAGGAGTATGTTTCCCATTCGAATATTTGCCTGCAACATGGCCTCTATCTCATGCTGATCTTGTTTAATTTCAAGTGAAATTGCGACAATTTCAACTTCGGTAAGAGTGATTTCATCCTTGATTTTTTCCATCACCTGCTCGTGTTGTCGTGAAAATTCATTGAGGAGGTCAATGAACTGTTGGTTTCTATTCAAGGAGTCTCTCACCTGGTAAATGGACTCATTGAAAAATTTTACCGTATCAGAATACCTCGTAATCAAATCGATCTCGCGTGAAGGACTTACCGGGATTAGTAGATTTGGGCGAAATCCGAAGTAGTCGAGACCTAAAGAACCAATACGAATACGGTAGTTGGCATCTGCGATGATATCTTGGTTATCAAAGGGAGACATTTGTGAGAACGCCAGCACATCCTGATAGAAGGGGAGGGCTGAGGTGAACTCGCCGCTTCGGTATAATTTATCTGCTCGTCTGTACAGCCTTTCCGGGTATTCAGGTACCAAGTCATAAACCGATTTATACCAATCAATCGCAAGGGTCCTGAGATCCTCTGTCACCTTTTGTAATGGCGGCAGCGGCTCGCCGTCTGACCCCCCGTACAGGGAAATTCCAAGTGTTGATGGCCATGGATAGTTTTTTTCTTGCCAGTAAGGAACGATATTACTACAATCCATCCTAGTTAACGTTCTATATGGCGCAATCCAAGTTAATGTTATATTCTTCATTATCGCCCACACCGGGTAATACTCGGTGAGCGTCGAAGGGTCGTCTTGTGTCTTTAATTTTAGAGTTCGATAATACAGGACCCTCATCGCACCCCTGAATTCGATAAACCAAAAGGAGAAAGCGAAATTATAATGCTGCTCTCCAATTTGGCGTGGGACATGGCCCAGCCTATGGTGCAATGGAAGTTCTGTTCTCGTTATTTTCTCCCACGTATTCCGCCTGATATATTCCTCGGTTGGGACTGTATATGGGAAAGGGTCGGGAGAGATAGTTTGAGGCTTGATCTCCCCTCCACGACCCACTTTTCCGGGGGTGCCGTCTGCACCTGTTTCGGCAGAGATGGTAAAATCTAACCGTTCCGGGATCTCTGGAATAATTAATGTCACTTTCCCCGGGAGGCCGCCATACCCCCCCGAACGGCCGGGAGTTGGATAATATTCGGGATCAATTCGTACCCTCAATGTGGTTAAAACGGCGCCAT
>JAJRCY010000002.1 GCA_028678715.1 Methanomicrobiales archaeon
ATCCCCTCCTCGAACTCCCCGATCTGGGGCCCGGTGGCCCAGAACGCCCCTGACCGGATGACGGCGGTGACCCGGTCCACGTCCTCCTGGTCCCATGAGATCCGAAAGAGGGGCACTTTCCAGCTCATGCCAGATCCTTCTCCATATCCGCCAGTTCCTGGTCCGTGAGGGTGCGGATCACCCTGGCCGGGATCCCGAAAGCCACCACCCCCTCTGGAATGTTCGTGTTTACCAGGCTGAATGCACCGATGATGGTATTCCTGCCGATAGATACGGAAGGCATGACCACGCTGTGGGTCCCCAGTCTGCAATTCCGCTGCAGGTGGATCGGACCTGACCGGTTATCGATGGAGGAGTACGAATAGAGGGAGCAGTGGGATCCTATCTGCACGAAATCCTCAATCGTCACGCCATGCAGGGCATTGATATAGGTGAAGGCCCCGATATCGGTCCTGTATCCGAGGTGCAGGTTCTCGCGGGCGGTGACCAGCCAGTGGTATCTCGTGGGCGAACCCTCAGGGATTTCAGGGTAGTGCCAATCCGGGAACCGCATCCTGTTTATAGGGTACCGGTGCAGAAGAGATAAAACCACCCGGGTCCGGCCGGACGGGCATCCGGCCGGGGGGTGGATTCGTTGCGGTTGCCCTGCCCGTGTGCACTGACACGGATGCCCCGACAGGATCGCGGCATACCGGCCGGAACCCTGCGATCCTCTCCCCGTCACACCAATGGGGGAGGATACCAGGTGCTAGTACGACATCTCCTTCTGCACCAGGGCCGGCCCGAGAGGGATTTCCGAGAGGACTTTCGCGATCCGTTCACCGGCATGACCGTCCCCGTACGGGTTCCGGCAGTTCTTCACCTGCTCCCGGAACCCCGGGTCCGATACTGCAGTGCGGATGGCTTCCCTGATCTCTGCCTTCCTGTACCCCGCCTCCAGCACGTTCTCGGACCGTTCCCTTCCCACCTGGCGGGTCCCCACGTTCACCACCGGGAGATGGAGCACGGGGGCCTCAATGATCCCGCTGGAGGAGTTCCCGACAAGGACTGCCGCGTTGCGGAGAAACGCAACGTAATCCCGGTACGGCAGGTGCGGGAATACCCGCAGGTAGGGGAGGTGTTCGAACTCCCGTATCGACCGGATCATGGATCTCCCGCCGGCATCGGCATTGGGATACAGAACAAGGGTGGGAAGGTGCACCTCCTCCACCGCCCTGAGGGTCTCCCGCATCTGGTCCGCTGCCTGCTCCACTTCCATGGTGACCGGATGCTGGAGCACCATGATCAGAGGTTCCTCCGGATTGAGGCCGTACCGTCGAAACAGGGGGGACCTTTCTTCCGGCTCTTCATTGAGCAGCGCATCCAGGGAGGGGGCTCCCACCACAACGACACGGGTGGGATCCTCCCCCATCCGGAGTATCCGTTCGGCGCTCGCACGGGTTGCCGCGAAATGGAGGTGGGAGAGCTTGGTGATGGCGTGCCGGACGGGATCGTCCACCGTTGATGACCGATCGCCCCCGTGCACATGTGCAAGGGGGATCGCGAGATAGGCACCCACGGCAGCACCACCCAGCATTTCGGCACGGTCACCGAGAAGCAGGATGATATCGGGCCGGATCTCCTCAGCCAGCCGGGTGAAGCCTTCTATAAACGCCCCGAGGAAACGGGCCATGGACGGCCGGTCATCACCCTGGTACGTGGCCTCCACACGCCGTACAGGGATTCCATCCTCCTGAATCTCGGTGAGGGTGAACCCGTACTCTGCCATGAGGTGCATGCCCGTTGCTGCGATCACCAGTTCCAGGTTCTGATGACGCCGGATGGCAGCAAAGACCGACCGCATCAGGCCGTAATCGGCACGGGTTCCGGAGACGGCAAGGATTTTTCGCCGTGTCATTCCACCAGATCCCAGGAAAGCTGTGTATCGGCCGGGATATGTTCCCGTGCACGCCTGCCGATGAAGAAGTTCATGAACCGTGGCGGGAGGCCTGTCCCCGGACGCTTGGCCGTGACCATGGATTCGGCGAGAACGGATCCCCGCGGGATATCCACCGCTGCGACGAGACTCCGCCGCACCACGCGGCGTATCTCCCTCTCTTCTGCCGTGGGCTTCCGGACCCCGGTGCCCAAGGCCAGTTCCACGGAACGTACCGTCCGGACCAGCTCTGCCATCTCCGCAGGTTCTGCGGATGCCCGGTGATCGGGTCCGGGGAGGGAACGGCTCAGGGTGAGGTGCTTCTCGATGGCGCAGGCGCCGAGAGCCACGGCCACGGCCGACGCGATGTACCCCAGGGTATGGTCCGAGAGGCCGACCGGCAGCTGGAACGCCCGGCGGAGCGTCCGGATGACCCGCAGGTTCATGGCCTCAAGGGGTGCGGGATAGCTGGTCACGCAGTGGAGGAGGAGGATCTCCGCCACACCCTCGTCGCTGATGACCTGGACCGCCTCTTCGATCTCCCCGAGGGTGGCCATGCCGGTCGAGAGGATGATGGGCCTGCCCTTCCCTGCCACGTACCGGAGGAATGGGAGGTTGGTGATCTCGCCGGATGCAATCTTGAAGGCAGGAACATCCAGTGACTCCAGGAGATCGGCACTCCGGTGATCGAAGGGGGAGGAGAGGAAGAGGATCCCCCGCTCCTTCGCATACCGGGCGAGACCCTCGAATGCCTCCGGTGCGAGTTCCAGACGCTCGAGAAGGCTCCGCTGGGTCCGGCTCCCGCCGGGGGCTGCCTTCTGGTACCGGGCGGGCTCTGCATCCGGTGAAGCAATCTCTGAGGGAACAAAGCTCTGGAACTTGACGGCATCAGCTCCCGACGCAGCCGCCGCGTCCACCAGCTGCCGTGCCCGCGGGAGGTCGCCGTTATGGTTCACCCCCGCCTCGGCGATGATGAAGCAGGATGCACCTCTTCCGATCGATCGGCCTCCGATGAGAAAACCGTCACCACCGGTCTCCTGCCCGGCTTCCCCTCCCGGGATCTGGCGGTTCCGCGAGGCCTTCCGGCCTTTCTCACGATGCTGCATACCCGCATCCTCCCATTACTTCCTCATTGATTTTTATACCTTTTAAAAACAAGTGTTGTATGGAGACCCTCCCGCCCCGAGAGCGGAACAGATCCGGCAATGACCGATATGAACCAGGTTCAACCCCTGCGGGTCATTCTCACCCCGCCTCATCACGCCAGTATCTCCCGGATCCTGCGACGGATCTCCCCGCAACCGGTGACCGGATGGATATACCTGGGAGACCGGCCTGAGGTGGCCATCGGCCTGGAAAAGTTCTTCAGGGACAACCTACGGAGGGTGAGCATCTCCGGCCTGCTCCAGGACACCGCCCACAGCTACCGCCACCGGTACATTGATTACATTGGCGCGCTCACCGGCGCACACTGTCATATCCCCTGGTTTCTGACCTCATTATCCGAGAAAAACCCCTTTGCCTCCACCTTTTACCTCTCATTCTGCTCCATGGTGGCATGCATGGAGTACCTGTCCACAGCCCGGGGGAACGTGATCGTGGTGTGCGGATCTGAGGGGATACAGGCGGCACTTGCCGAGAACCTCCGTGCACGGCATGCCTATGAAATCCTTTACTGCAGGAGCAGGATGCTCACCTTCCGCGATGCCGTTCTCACAAGGCTCCTCGGAACTGTCATGAAGTTCTGGTTCGCTGCCCGGTACGCGGTCAGGATCCTTGTGGCCTCGGCCTTCCACCGGATCCTGATGCCTGAGAAGGTATCCTCCCTTCAGGAACCCCTCGTTCTCATCCATGCATGGACCGACCTGCGATCCTTCAGGACGCCGGGAACCTTCTGGGATATCTTCTATGGGGATCTCGTGTCCATCCTCTCGCCTGACGCGAAGGTACGGTACGTGATCGATGTGCTCCCAACCATCGCGTATCTGAAGGCACTGTATTTCCTCCGGGGCATCAGGGATGCTGATTTCATTCTCCAGGAATTCTACCTCACCCTGCCCGATATTCCCCGGGCCCTGCGTGCAAAACGGGAGGGGTACAGGGATCTCGGGGCCGTGCCCCCCCTCGATGGCATCCTGGTGGATGCACTGGTGAGGGAGGAGATGAAGGGGGACTCCCTCTCCACCCGCGGGGAACAGTCCTTCCTCTGCTACTGTGCCGCGCGGCGGATCGCCGCTGCCCATCCCGCCCGCGCCTATCTCTACACGTTTGAGAACCACATGTGGGAGAAATGTACCCTGAAGGGTCTCCGGGAGTGCAGGCCGGAGACCCGGACCGTGGGATATGCCCATACTCTCGTCTATCCCATGAACCTCCCCTACAGCCTTGCAGAGAGTGAAGCTTCCTGCACACCGCTCCCTGACCTTATCCTCGCCAACGGGAAGCACCCCCGCGGGGTGCTCATCGACGCAGGATTTTCCGGCCCTTCCATCCATGTCAGCGGAGCACTGCGCTATGGCTCCTTCCGACAGCCGGAAGGTGCCGGGGAAGAGGGTGACAGGAACGCCGTACTCCTGGCAGGATCTGTCAGCATACCCAGAACCATTGAACTGATCCACAAAGCCTTCCAGGCCTTCGACCACGCACCTGAAACGCCCGTCTGGATCAAATGCCATCCCAACCTTCCGTTCAGCCGATTGAGACCTCTGCTCCCACCCCTCCCGTCCCATTTCACGGTCCGGGAGGAGCCTGTGGAATCCCTCCTGCCCGGCACCGGCGTGGTGCTGTACACCGAATCAACGGTGGCAGTGGAAGCAGCGGCGTGGGGGATCCCTGTCATCCATGTGAAACTGGACTGCTCCCTGGATATGAATATCTTTGCAGGTCTGCCGCAGGTCCCCAGCGTCAGTTCCCCTGAAGAGATTCAACGGTCCGCACGGGATCTCATGATCCGGCGTGCCGGGCAGGTGCAGGAGGTCCGGAAGCATATCGGGAGTCTGTTTGAACCGGTGGATCCTGTCCGGATCCGCTCCCTCGTTCTCCAGGGTCACTTACCCGAGGGAGGGGAATCCTCCACGGCTTCTATTGCGTCTGCGAATATCTCCCAGAAGGGATGATCGTCGGAGCCCTCCTTCTTGATGTACCGGTTCTGGTACTCCTGGTACCTGCGCCCGTCAACCTGCATGACCTCCTGCCTCTCGCGTGCCGGGGGCCGGTCCAAGGATACCAGGGGGCGATGCAGCTTCGCCGCCATGGACTCGATATAAGGCCCGAGGACGTGTGAACGGTAATTCTCATCCGTGAGAAAAAGGACAGGCTTCCGGAAGAGGACCGCATAATTCACGGCAGTGCTCGCATGGAGGAGCGTGAGGCCCCCCTGCTGGATGAGCTCGGCGGTCCTGCCCTGGATGACGGGGCGTTCGCCGAAGAGCTCGATGGGGCGCTCGTACCGTGCCAGCGGGTGGGCTGCGATGACCACCCGCATCCCCCACGCACGCTCGAGGGTATCGAAGAATTGCCGGAGGCGGGAGAAGTATGCCGCTTCCCAGGGGTAGGTACCCTCCCCGCACCGGGTGAGATCAGGGTGGTGGAAATCGTACCCGTCAATGAAGACCGCCATGTCCGGTTCGCTCCTGAACGGACGGTCCCTGAGGGCGAGGTAATGATCGTAATCCAGGGCGTGGAGCCAGAGAATCCGTGTCGTATCCCCCACCGGGTAGGGGGATGAGGGGACGGGAGCAACACCCCCCGCGAGCAGGATGTCCGCGGGACGGATTCCCCACGCCCGGTAATGCTTTCTCAGGACGGAATCCATGAGGATCTCCAGAATCCTCCTGCCACCGCTGGCACGGAGGTGCCGGACCAGGCGGGATGCCAGAAGGCCCGGCTCCCCCGACCGTCCCAGGCTCACCTCAGGAAGGGCGTTGAAGGACTGGACCGCGTACCGGGCCTGGCTCCGGGAGAGTGCCCTGAAGATGAAGCGCGTGCGGAAGGAGAAACCGATGAAACAGTTGACGACGGTGGACCGGTCGAGAGTCCTGATCGCATCCTCCACCTCCTTTCTCTCCGAAAACATCCTGGTCCGTGGAGATGTTCCCGCCGCGGGCGGGAGGACCGGTGCGGCGTTGCCATGGAGTACCGCTGACAGGTTCCAGACCTCCACCCGAAACCCACGGGAGAGAAGGGTGGAGATACCCATTCGCGTGGCATCGCGCTCGGTGAACGCGCTCTCCCAGAGAAAGATGATGGTGGTCACGGCATCCCCTGTCGGTTTGCTGTGAGAATGTTTCATCCGGCGATACTAATTTATTACGATTGGCCTGCATACCGTTTGACAAGGTTTGCCATGGAGCACCACACGGTGGCCATCACCATCAGGAACTTCGACCTCCATGGTCCTGCCATGTCTGACCTCCTCGCCGACTGCCGGATCGTCTATACCAATACCACCGGACAGCGGCTCTCCGAGGAGCAGCTCGCCGGTGCCCTCCGTGGTGCCGAGATTGCCATTGCAGGAACCGAGCCCTTCACCGGAAGGGTCATCGACGCCGCCGACCGCCTGCACATCATATCGCGGGTCGGGACAGGAACTGACTCCATTGATCTCATGGCTGCCGGGCGAAAGGGGATCCGGGTCTTCACCACACCCGATGCCCCGGTCCAGGCGGTGGCCGAGCACACACTGGCGCTCCTCCTCGCCGTGCTGAAGCAGATCCCGCAGTACAACGACGCGCTCCGGAAGGGTATCTCCGATGCGAGACCCGTATCCCTCCTTGCCGGGAAACATGTCGGGGTCATCGGCCTGGGGCGCATCGGCACCCGGGTGGCGCACATGCTCGAGTCGCTGGGCTGCCATATCGGCTATTATGATCCCTTCGTGGAGGAGCCTCCCCGGAAATCCTGGCAGAGATCCGATTCTCTCACCGGCCTCGCCTCCGGTTCGGATATCCTGACGCTGCATACCCCTGCCCAGCCGGATCACCGGCCCCTGCTCGATGCAGCGGTCCTCGGATCCTGCAGAAAGGGGATAATAATCATTAATAGCGCCCGGGGCTCTCTCATAGATGAGGAAGCGATGATCTCTCTTCTTGATAACGGGACCATCGCGGGGGCTGGCCTGGATGTATTGCCCTCCGAGCCCTATACGGGATCCCTGCTCTCCTATCCCCAGGTCATCGCCACCCCCCATATCGCTTCCTTTACCCAGGAGACCCGGTCCCTGATGGAACAGGAGGCGGTCGCACAGATTATCACCGCTCTAGAGGGAGAGAAGACATGAAAGCACTGGTCACTGGCGGATCAGGATTCCTCGGCCACCATCTCATCCATGAGCTCGGAAAGGAAGGGATCCGGACAGTAGCATATGACCTGCAGTCCCAGCGGACTGGGGCCCCAGGAAAATTGCCCGGGAAATTGACCTGGGTAACCGGGGATATCCTTGACCTTGAGAGGTTGAAAGGGGCAATGGAGGGGTGTGATCTGGTCTTTCACACGGCAGCCATTGCGGATATCGATGTGGCAAAGAAGATCCCCGTCGAGACCATGAGAGTCAATGTGGTCGGCACGGCCACCTGCCTGGAGGCAGCCCGACTCTCCGGGGTGCAGCGTTTCCTTTTTGCGAGTTCCGTCTATACCTCCGGCAACCGGGGGTCATTCTACCGGATCTCGAAACAGACCGGGGAATCCCTCTGCCGGTCCTATCTCCAGGAGTACGGGCTTGAGTACACCATCCTGAAATACGGGAGCCTCTATGGCCGGGAATCCAACCACTGGAATTTCATCAACAAGGTCTGCAGGGACCTGGTCAGCAGGGGCGAATTTGACTACATCGGGTCTCCGGATGCGGTGCGCGAGTACATTCACATCAGCGATGCCGCGAGGGAGACCGTGAGAATCGCCAGGAACCCCGAATTCGCCAACCGATCCGTCCTCATCACCGGCCACCAGAGGATGAAGATGAGGGAGTTCTTTGATATGGTCCAGGAGGTCATGGGAGGGAAGGTCACCATCAATTATGCACCCCTGGAGCGCCAGCAGCACTATGTCACCACCCCGTACTCGTTCGACATGGAGATCCCGGTCCGGGTGAACCTCTCGCAGTACGTGGATATCAGCGAGGGGATCCTGGATTGCCTCCGTGAGGCCCAGCGGGAAGTGCATGGGACTGATGAGGAGCACCGCTGAGGACCGACGGATGGATCTGCCGATGTCTGCCCGGCAGCCGGTGGGACGGGAGCGGGGGGCCGCATGAGATGCTACCTCTGCGGATCCCCTGAGCAGGAGCTGGTTTCAGAACGGCTGAGATACGAAAGCCCACGGAAGGTATACCGGTGCGCGCGCTGCGGTCTCGTCTATCTCCACCCGGGCATGACTCCCGAGGAGGAGCGGCGGTTCTATGAACAGGAATACGGCGAGATCTACTCCTCCGAGAAGGGCACGACCCCGGAACAGCTGTTCCAGTCGCGGCTCCCGGACGCGAGGATGTACCGTTCCTGGGTCGCCGGTACCGTTGGGAGGGAGGATAGCTGCCTGGAGGTCGGATGCGCCTCGGGCTACTTCCTCGTCACCATCCGGGAGGACGTGGGATCCGTAGCCGGCGTCGAGACCCACCGCCTCCTCCGGGAGTCCTGCGAGTCCCGGGGCATACCCGTGCACGAGACCCTGCAGGAGATCGGGGAGGGAACATTCTCCCGCATCTTCGCCTTCTTTGTGCTGGAGCATCTGGGGGACCCCCTCGCGTTTCTCACCGAGGCAAAGAGGATCCTCGTTCCCGGCGGGAAGATCTTCATCGTCGTCCCCAATGTGGAGGATGCCCTCCTCTCCCTCTACGACATCCCCGCGTTCCGCTCCTTCTACTTCACGCCCGCCCACCAGTTCTACTACTCCCGCATGACACTGGGGTCGCTGTTCGAGAAAGCCGGGCTGCCCCAGCATGAAATCCTGCCAAAACAGCGCTACGACCTCTCCAACCACATCCACTGGATGACGGCCGGAAAACCGGGGGGCGTCGGCAAGTACAACCATGTCTTCACCCCGGAGCTCCTTGAACGGTATGCAGGTGTCCTCGAGGACCACTTCCTCTGCGATACCCTCTGTGCATGGGTAACGGTGTGAGATCGCGATGGAGCGTCACCGCATGACCGGAAAAAAGGCAGCCATCATCGGGTTCGGGGGGATGGGGCAGCGCCACTTCCAGGCGTACCGGAAGAACGGAATTGATGTGACGGCAATCTGCGAATGGGACGAGAAGAAGGTCCGTCAGGTCCTCCCCCAGTTCCCCGGAGAGGAAATTTACTCCCGCTACCAGGACCTTCTCCAGGAGAGCGATGTGGATATCGTCTCGGTGGTGACGAACGGCCCGACCCATGCCGAAATCACCCTGGCAGCAGCCCGGGCCGGCATCGGAAACGTGCTCTGCGAGAAACCCATGGCCACCAGCCTGCGCGAAGCGGCAGAGGTGATCCGGGTCTGCGAAGAGACCGGAACCAGGCTGGCCGTCAACCACATCCGCCGCTGGTCCTCGAATTACCACCGGCTCAGGGACCTCCTCCGCTCCGGTATCATCGGCGAACCCCGCCACTTCTATTTCAGCTGCGGCTCCACCGGCCTCGGGAACTTTGCCATCCATTTCTTTGACACGGTCCGCTTCCTGAGCGGGAGCGAACCTTCACAGGCCGTCGGATTCCTGGACCGGACCGGCACCCCCAATCCCCGGGGCCGGCAGTTCGTGGACCCGGGGGGTTACGGCATTATCACCCTCGAAAACGGCGCCCGGTTCTTCGTCGATACGATGGAGGATACCGGGGTCCAGTATACCTTCCAGGTGGTGGGGACCTTCGGGCGCATTGCCATCGATGAACTGAATGATGAGTGGAGAATCCGGGCGAGGGATGCATCAGCCCGCGCTCTCCCCCTCACCCGGTACGGGACAGGGATGGGGGAGATCCCCTTTGCCAGCGACGCCCGCTTTGACATCGTTGATCTCACGGCAAACGCCCAGCGGGAGCTGGTGGCAGGGAAGGCCATCAGCTCCACCGGGCGGGAAGGCTATCGTTCCCTGGAGATGGTCATCGCCCTCCATGCCTCGGATGCCCGCGGAAATGTTCCGGTGAAATTCCCCCTGGCGGGGGAAGACCTGGCACGCGTGGTGCCGATCGGGTAGGTGATGCCATGGCAGAGCGCATCCTCATCACCGGCGGTGCAGGGTTCATCGGATCCCACCTGGCCCACCGGTGCCTGACGCTCGGCCACGAGGTGGTCGTCGTCGATAACCTTTCCACGGGGGCCTCTGAAAATCTCCCGGCGGGTGCGGAGTTTGTCGAGTTGGATATCTCCCGGGAGGAGGATTACCGGAAGATACACCCCTTTGACTTCGATGCCGTCTTCCATCTCGCTGCCCAGTCCTCGGGGGAGATCTCCAGTGAGAACCCTGCCCTCGACCTGACGGTCAACACCCTCGGCACGCTCCTCCTCCTGCGCAGATGCCAGAAGGCGGGCGTGAAGAGATTTCTCTATTCCAGCTCCATGGCCGTGTATGGCAACCCGGAGCGGCAGCACGTCGACGAGACAGATGAATGCAGGCCTCTCTCCTTTTACGGGATCTCCAAGCTGGCAGCCGAGCACTATATCCTCCATTACATTCCCGATGGCCTGGAGCCCACCATCTTCCGGCTGTTCAGCGTGTACGGGCCCGGCCAGAACCTGGCAAACCTGAAGCAGGGGATGGTGAGTATCTACATGGCCTATCTCATGAAGGGGGAGCCCGTCAGGGTGAAGGGGAGCGGGGACAGGTTCAGGGATTTTATCTATATCGACGATGTGCTGGATGCGTGGATGGGAGCACTGGATACGCCTGCCACCCGGGGGCGGATCTACAATCTGGGGACAGGGAAAAGGACCACGGTCTCCCAGCTTCTGGAAGAGGAGATCCGGGCATTCGGCCATGACCCTGCCACCTATCCGGTGATCCGGGAAGGGCCCACACCCTCTGACCAGTTCGGGCTCTCTGCCGACATATCCCGTATCACGGCAGAGACCGGGTGGCACCCGCAGGTGGACCTGAAGGAAGGACTGAGGAGAATGGTTACATGGGCTGCCGGCAGATGATCTCTGGAAAGGATGGGTGATCCTCCATGATACCAGCACTCCTCATTGGCAGGGAAGGGAGCGTCGGATTCCCGGGAAAGAACCTCCATCCGGTGCTGGGAAGGCCCCTCGTGGCCTATCCCCTGCTGGCTGCCCGGGGTTCAAAGGCCGTCGACCGGGTCTTCATCTCCACGGACTCGCCCCGGATCAAGCAGATTGGCAGGGAGATGGGGGCAGAGATCATCGACCGGCCACCGGAGCTCTGCACCGCATCTGCCCTCGGGGAGGACGTCTTTGTCCACGGGTACCGCACGATCCGCGAGCGCACGGGCACTCCCATCGAAATGGTGGTGCTCCTCTTTGCCAATGCCCCCACCGTCACCTCACCCACCATCGATGAAGGAATCGAGGTGCTCAGGAACAATCCCGGTTACGATTCGGCGGTGACCGTGTCCCGGTACAACATGTGGAGCCCGCTGCGCGCGCGCAGGATCGGGGATGACGGGCTCCTCCATCCCTTTGTGCCGTTCGAGACTTTCGGCGATCCGGCCACGCTCTCCTGCGACCGCGATTCGCAGGGGGATGTCTGGTTCGCTGACATGGGCCTCTCCATCGTCCGGCCGCGGTGCCTGGATCAGCTCGAGAAGGGACTCCTCCCGCAGAAATGGATGGGTCAGAAGATCTACCCGCTTACCCAGTGGGGCGGTCTGGATGTGGACTATGAGTGGCAGATTCCGCAGGCCGAGTACTGGCTGAGGAAGCACGGATTCAGGGAAGTGTAGCGATCATGTTTGGCAATCTCAGGGGAAAGAAGGTCCTGGTCACCGGAGCCAGCTCGGGTATCGGTGCCTGCACTGCCCGGCTCTTTGCCCGCGAGGGAGCTCTCGTCGGCATCCACCATCACACCGGAGAGACGGGGGCCCGGACGGTCCTGAAGGAGATCCAGGAACGGGGCGGCGAAGGTCTGCTGCTGAAAGCGGACCTCCTGGATCCCCCCCAGCGGGAGGGACTCGTGGGCCGGTTCATTGACCGGACAGGCGGCATCGACATCCTCATCAACAATGCCGGGGGCCCCCTGGGCCGGGAGCACTTCCTGGACCTTCCGGTTTCTTCCTGGGAAGGGACGCTCAGCCTGAACCTCACCGCTCCCTTCATCCTTGCCCGGGAGGCGTTCCGGTGGATGAAGGACCATGGAGGCGGGAGGATCGTGAACATCAGCTCCATCGCAGCCCTGTACGGAGGATCCGTCACATCCCTGCCCTATGGTGCCGCAAAGTCCGGACTGGAAGCGGTGACTAGATCCCTTGCCAGGGCCGGGGCACCCCACAATATCCTGGTGAACACGATCCAGCCCGGGGTCATCGACACCCCGGCCCACCGGAAGATGGGGAGAAGATCCCTTGAGGAACGTGCGAGGACCATTCCGCTCGGGCATCCGGGCACACCCCGGGACGTGGCGGGGCTCTGCCTCTTCCTGGCTTCGGATGGCGGCGACTACATCACCGGGCAGACGTTCCGGGTGACCGGCGGAGAGTGATCCTTTAAATCAGAGAGAAATTATTTTTTTGGAGGCGTACGTTGATCCGCGAAATAATAAAAAGATTTTCGGAATTTGTCGAATTTGATACGCATTCCTTTTTATTCCGCATATTCGAGCGCAATGCAAGACGGATTTACAATAAAAACTATGAATTATTAGATCCTTACCTGAAAGAATTACTAGATGGGGAAGACGAACGATTTCACTATGGAGACATTGAACTCATTGACAAGGCTTCGCAATATGTTACCAAGACCTTTACCATCGCAAGAATCCTCTTTATTCAAAAAGTCATTCCCCGCTGGAGGGAAAAAACGATGGCCGATCTGGGGGATTCCAATGGCATTTTTCTCAAAGCCCTTGCTAAAACAGGGATCAGTCTCAATATCAGTGAAACAGCGGTAAAATCAATATATAATAAAAATATTGACGTAATTCGAGCAGATGTTGAGTGCCTACCCTTTAGGGCAGACAGTGTGGATGTGGTTCTTCTCTTTGAGACGTTCGAGCATGTTCCGAATCCCATCCTCCTCATGCATGAAATTGGGAGAATATGCAGGGATTCGTTGATATTATCGATCCCTAGCGTCTCAAAAACCTCGATTTATCCTTCTCTTTATGACTCGGAGCGTCCATTACACCAGCACCATATTTTCGAGATGAATCATATTGACTTTACAAAAATTATCTCGCACACACCCTTCAGGATTGCGTCTGACGAAATTATTACCGTACTGGACGGGAAAGGAACCTTTTTCGAACGAATTATTTTCCTTCTCTGGCATTATTTCATGGAACGGGAAAAATTCTGTAGTTGCTTCAGGCAATTTCGCATTTACCATTTGAAGAAGGATCGGTCATGAACCTACGAGATACCACTTGCTTTGTGAACACAATCCTTTTGAAATTCCCATTCATGAAGATAGGGGAGATAGAAATATGAGGGAGAATGATATCCGGCCGGATAGCCTCTTTGACCGCTACCTGGCCCTGCTGCGAGACGACCGGGAGAAATACTTCCGGCACGCCCGCTTCCAGCGTGTACCCTGCCCGGCCTGCGGATCCACCTCCCAGGCTCCCGCCTTCAGGAAGCTTGATTTCTCGTACGAAACCTGCACTTCCTGCGGAACCCTCTTTGTCAATCCCAGGCCTGAGAGAGAGGCATTTACCCGTTACTCCCGAGACTCTGCATCCGTGAGGTTCTGGGCAACGGATTTCTACCGGCAGACCGAGGAATCACGGAGGACCCTCCTCATCCGTCCCAAGGCACACCTTGTGAGAGGAATGATCAGGGACCACGGCCCCCGCATCCTGCCCGGTGCCTGCACTCTGGACATAGGGGCCGGCTACGGTGTTTTCTGCGAGGAACTCCAGGCTGTCATGCGGGAACTCGCAGTGGTTGCCATCGAGCCGTCACCCCTGCTGGCCGCCCAGTGCCGCAAGAAAGGGATCCCCACCATAGAAAAATTCGTGGAGGACGTGTCATCCGCTGACCTTGGGGGCAGGATTCCTGTGGCTGCCACCTCCTTTGAGCTCCTGGAGCACCTCGTTGACCCGGGAGAGTTCCTCACGCGGTGCCGGAACCTCCTCCCGGGGGGCGCCCTGCTCATCCTGACCACCCTGAACTGGAATGGGTTTGACCTGCAGGTCCTTCGGGATCGATCCCGGAGCATCTGTCCCCCCGCCCATATCAACTTCTTTACCCCCGCGTCCCTGCACACCTCTCTGGAACGCCACGGATTCCAGCCGCTCCAGATAACCACACCCGGGAGGCTCGACGTGGACATCGCCTCAAAGGATCTTGCAGGCGTGACGGATCCCTTCATCCGGGAGATCCTCGTGGCCGGGGATGAGGTGAAAGCAAAATTCCAGGAGTTCCTACGTGAGGTGGGCATGAGCTCCCACATGATGGCAGTGGCGCGGAGGAGGTGATCCTCTGATTGCCGCCCTTATTCTGGACTTCGACGGCGTGATCCTGGAGTCAGTCGGCGTGAAGACCGATGCTTTCCGAACACTTTTTGCGGACGTCCCTGACCATATTGATGAGATTGTGGAGTACCACCGCGAGAATACCGGAGTCTCCCGGTTCGATAAGTTCCGGCACATCTATGCCTCGATCCTGAAGAGAGACCTGCCGGAATGGGAGTTCAGCCTGCTCAGCATACGGTATCACGATCTGGTTATCGGCGGTGTCCTGGCGGCTCCTTTCGTCGCCGGTGCCCGGGAGTTCCTGGAACGGTTCTCTCGACGCATTCCCCTATACGTCGTCTCGGCCTCCCCGGAAGAGGAACTTGGGGACATCATCTCACAGAGGGGGATGGCTGGGTACTTCCGGGGCGTCTACGGGGCTCCCAGGAAGAAGGTGGACTGTATCCGGGAGATCATGAAACGGGAAGGCTATCCCCCCTCCCGGGTGCTCTTTGTCGGCGATGCCCTCAACGATTACCGCGCCGCACAGGAAGCGGGCGTACCCTTTGCCGGACGGATCATCCCCGGAGATCCTGACCGGTTCAGCGGCAGGGAGGGAGTCATGGTGGTTGTGCAGGTCCTGGACGAACTGAGCCTGTTCCTGGAGGGGAAGGTACCGTGATCCGCATTTCCCATCCCCTCCGCCTGGACTCCCCCCTCTATCCCGGTACGCCGCGCCCAGAGGTTGTGCCGTTCCGGTCCCTGGAACGGGGCGATTCCTCCAGTTCATCCCTCATCACGGTCCATTCCCACTCGGGGACCCACCTTGATGTACCTCGCCATTTCTGCCCGGGCGGCGCATCCGTTGCTGACATCTGCGTTGATGAGCTGGTCCTGGAACCGGCCCTGTGCCTGGACCTGCCCCGGACCGGAGATCAGCAGATAAGACCTGCCGATATCGCGGCGTGTGCATGTGACCTCCGGAGCGTCCATGCCCTGCTGATCCGGACCGGGGAAGGTTCTACCCGGGCCACGGATCGCGCCCGGTACTCTACCGTGCACCCCTGGCTGGATCCCGGCGTTGCCGCCTTCCTGCGGGAGGAATGCCCCTCTCTCCACCTGTTTGGGATCGATACGATCTCCGTCTCCTCCCCGGCCCATCGGGAGGAGGGTCACGCATGCCACCGGGCTTTTCTCTGCCGGTCACCCCCTATCCTTCTTCTGGAGGACCTGGATCTCACGTCAACAATGCTCCCCGGCCACGGATGGCGACTCCGGATCATCCCCTGGGTCCTGGCACCCGTCGATGGCGTACCCGTCACCGCGTTCCTGGAGGAGGCGGGCGGATCCCCTGCACACTGATCCCGCGACCCTCCGCAGGGTGGAGGCAGGGGGAGATGCGGAGGTAGAAAGTTATCAGATCCGGGCACCAACGGGGGTACAGAGTGACCCCCGGAATGAACCTCTGCATCATCGGTGACGGCCGGTCCATCCATACCCAGCGGTGGGCAGAATACTTTGGCCGGAACCACCAGGTACACCTGATCACTTACGATTCTATGGAGAGAGCCATCCCGGGCGTCACTGAGCACGTGGTTCCCTCGCTCACCGGTAACCTCTGGCTCTCGTTCTGGCCCCGGCACGTGTGGATCCGCCGCCTGATCCAGAGAATAGACCCGGATCTCGTCCACGCCCACTTCATCACCAAGTACGGATTCCACCTTCCGGACGACAGGAAGAGGCCCACGCTCGTCACCGCCTGGGGCGACGACATCCTGATCCTGCCGCCACAGAGCCGGCTCATCCGGCACTTCACCCGGCGGGTGCTGGAACGGGTGGACCGGATCCACGCGGTGTCAGAGCACCTCCGGCAGCGGATCATCGCCGACTACGGCATTGCGCTCGACAAGATCCGGCATGTGCCGTTCGGCATCGACACCACCGCCTTCTCCCCGGACCACCGCGACTATGGCCGCAGGGACCCGGTGGTGGTCTTCTCCAACCGGGGGTTCTTCCCGGTCTACGACAGCGCAACCCTGGTGGAGGGGTTCGCCCGGGCCCATGCCACGGAACCCCCCACCCGCATGCTCTTAAAGGGGGACGGCCCCGAGGAACAGGCTACCCGGGCGCTCGTCTCGTCCCTGGGTCTCGATGGCCCCGTCATCTTCGAAGGGAGGACCGGCTACGAACAGGTGCCGGACGACCTGCGCCGGGCTGACATCTTTGTCTCGACGGCCACGTCCGACGGGACGCCGGTCTCTCTTCTCGAGGCCATGTCCTCGGGCCTGCCCTGCATCGCCACCGCCGTGGGGGGTGTCCCGGAGTGGGTGCAGGACGGGGAGAACGGTCTCCTGATCCCGCCCCGGGACCCCGGGGCGCTCGCCGACCGGATCCTCCGGCTGTGCCGTGACCCGGCCCTCCGCAGGGGCCTTGGCACCCGCGCGCGGGAGACGATCCTGGCGCGGGGAGACTGGCAGGTTTTAATGCAGGGCGTGGAAAAAGAGTATGAGGAGCTGGCAGGGCGCTCCGGGAAGCGACGCGCATGAAATGGAGCGGGAAGAGCGTGCTGGTCACGGGCGCCGGGGGCTTCATCGGCAGCCACCTGGTGGATGCCCTGGCGGGAAAGGGCGCCGACGTGACCGCCTTTGTCCACTACAATGCCCGCAACGACTGGGGGATGCTGGAGGAGCATGCGGCCGACCACGGGGATCGCCTCACTGTCGTCCTCGGGGATGTCACCGACGCCTCCAGTGTGGCCGCGGCGGTGCAGGAGAAGGAGATCGTCTTCCACCTGGCGGCGCTCATCGGGATCCCCTACTCCTACGTGGCA
>JAJRCY010000003.1 GCA_028678715.1 Methanomicrobiales archaeon
GAACTTGGACACAGCGCTGCAGGATGTCGTTTCTGTCGCCAGCGTCGGCGTCGCGTACCTGAAGTCCCTTCTCGGGGAACGGGGGATGGAGGACAGGATGCCGAAGACCGAACCCGGCCCCATGTACGAATAACGCCCTGCGCGGGAACATTTTCTGTCAGAGGAAGGGGATGAACTGGAGATCCCCTTCTCCCCCACGGTGCCGCCTCCCTTTCCCCGGGAGGAGGAAATGCCGGGACACACGGTTTCCCGTCCCTGCTGCCATACGCAGCGGTCATCCCGGCGGAGGGCGGATCAGGATTCCAGGTTGAACTCCTTTGTCTCCCTGGCCAGGAAGTACCCGAGGATCACCCGGATGATGACCACCATCCCGAGGAGGATCAGCTCTTCCCGCGTGGGGTTCAGGACAGTGGTGAGCACGTCCCCCGCGATGAAGAACTCCAGGCCGAAGACGACCCTGTCCGTGAACTACCGTCGGATCTTCGTGTTCGTGGTCCCGGTTTTCCGGGGGAGACGGAGGATCACGGCGAGGGCTGCCGCAAGCCCGCCCCAGATGATGAGGGCGGCACCACACACGGAAAAAAGGTTCGCAAAGAAGTGCAGGATCACGGTGACGAGAGGCCAGTCCATACTAGGGATGGCGGCGCGGGATGATATGAAGGTTGGGAGGAGAGGGCCAACCGGACCCCCCGCTGTTCAGCGGTGTGCCCCCACGCGCTCCCCGTGGCCTCCCCCTGCCTTCACGAACTCGTACAGGTGGTGGGCGTAGACCACGAACCCGATGAAGGCATGGATATACTCCCTCCCTGCCCGGATGTCGTCCGGGAGATGGTCCTTCGTCTCCTTCACCCTGCGGAACCGGTGCTCCAGGTCTTCCTGCACCGTTTCAAGGATGAAATGGACCAGTTCCCCGGGATCTCCGGTCTCGATGGCCCGCTCTGCCCGGGGGACCACCGACCCCTCGTCCAGCCCCGCGGGCTTCAGGCCGGTGTAGGGAGCTCCTTCCCCTGCGCGGTGCAGGCGTACGGCCGTCTCAAAGAGCCAGTTGTCCGCCACTTCCTGCGCTTCCCCTCCTGCCCGTCGGGCATTGATCGCCCGTTCAAACACGCTCCTGAGTTCCCGTTCCGATTCCTCCGGCACCCAGATCAGGAGGTATGAAGGGTTCCCGGTCTCCAGCGCCCGCCGCGCTGCTTTCACGACGGGCCCGTCCCTGGTATCACAGTGGGGTGGCATACGTCATTGCCTCCGGTAACGAGGATACCCTTGGCACGGTCCGCCATCAAGGTATCGCCGGATCCGGTGAGTCCCTCAGGGAGGGGCCATCCAGTCCTCACCGGGGGAAGTGTTCACGGCAGGGGTTGCTGCCTCATGCGTTCGGCGGGGAGGACCGGGGAGAAGCGAGTTCCCCACTCCCCACCACCACAGGAACGAAGGTTCAGACCTTCCCGTACCTGAGCGCTCCTTCCCTCGGGCAGACCTCCAGGCACCGCCCGCAGAGGTAGCATTCCGCCTTTGCGGCGTTCTTTCCGGCCTCTCCCGTGGGGCAGATCACGTCGCACTTCCCGCAGTTGATGCACTCTTTTGTCCGGCGGAGCTTCATGCGGGCCCGCGAGGCAGCGAGCGCAAGGATCGCGCCGATGGGACAGAAGAGCCGGCAGAACGGCCGGTAGATCACCGATGCCACTGCGAGGAGCACGAGAAACACAAAGAACGAGACGGAGGCCACCTCAAGGGAGAAGAACTCCCGGATGCCGAAGAAGCGGAGGAGGGCCATCGAGAAGAAGAGCGCTGCCGCGACGAGAACTGCCAGGAACGCGAGCCGGAAGAGGATCAGGTACCGCTGCGCCTTCGCCGTCTTCTCCTTGGGAACCGGTGCACGGGACGCGGCCTCCTGCACGGCCCCGATAGGGCAGAGGTACCCGCAGAAGACCCTCCCGGCGATGAGCGTGATGGCGATGAAGACCGCGAGGATCACCGCCAGGAAGAGGAGGGGTGCGTACACTCCCGTCCCTGCCCCCGCAAGGACCTCCTGGAACTGGAGGGGTGCCAGGGGGGAGAGGATGAGAAATCCCAGCAGGACGGAGAGAATGAGGAACAGGTACCCCACGCGCCGGGTGAACCGCCCGGTGGCCAGCAGGTACGCGACGACCGCCGCGCCCGCCACCGCGTAGATGAGCCCGACCATCTGGAACTGCTCTGCAGCCATGGAATACACTCCTCACCGGGAGGAGAAAAGGGAGACGGTTTCCTCGTCTCACACGTGGGGAATGGAAGTGTGGCGTGCGATGTCGCTATCCGTGGTCGCGAGATCCCGGAGGGAGAGGGCATGGACGTCGGTGTGGCCGCAGAGCCGGGCGAACTGCTGGATCTCCGCGGTGGAGACCCGCAGGAAATTGCCCAGGCGCTGCGCTGACCTGTCCACGTCCAGCCGGGCCCGGAGGGCCGGGTCCTGGGTGGTGATACCCGTGGGGCAGCGGCCGGTGTGGCAGATCCGGAACTGGCGGCAGCCGCAGGCGATGAGGGCAGAAGTACCGACTGCCACCGCATCCGCGCCGATGGCAAGGGCCTTCGCAAAGTCAGGGGAGATCCGCAGGCCGCCGGTGATGACGAGCGTGACCTGCTGCACCCCGCGCCGGTCCAGGTGCTGCCGGGCCCGGTGCAGGGCAAAGATCGTGGGCACGGATGTGGCAGCCTTGACGAACTTCGGAGCGGCCCCGGAAGCACCGGGCCGGCCATCGATGGTGATGAAATCGGGTTTCGCGGGGAGGATGGCATCCAGGTCCTCCTCCACGTGCCCGGCCGCGATCTTGACCCCGACCGGCCGCCCCCCCGACTCCTCCCGGAGCCACCGGACCTTCTCCTCCAGGTCCGCAGGGGTCCGGATGTCCTGGTACGTGGCAGGCGAGAGGATATCGGTACCGGGGGGAAACCCCCGGATCCGGCCGATCTCCTCCGTCACCTTCTCTCCCGGGAGCATGGCGCCCAGGCCCGGTTCCACCGACTGGCCGATCTTGATCTCGATGGCATCGGCGGCCATCAGGTTCTCCCGGGTGATGCTGTACCGGTTGGGCACGTACTCCAGGATGTACCGGTACGCGTGCCGCCGCTCATCGGGGTGGATACCCCCCTCTCCTGACCCGATGGCGGTCTTTGCCGCCGCGCTCCCCTTCGCGAGGGCGATCTTCACCTCCCGGGAGAGAGCGCCGAAGGACATGTGGGTGACGAGAATGGGTGTCTCCAGGACCATCGGGTGCTCCGCCCCGGGACCGATCACCGTCCGGGTGTTCACCGGCACCGTCGCTTCCACCGGAATCCGGTCGATCTGGGCGCCGAGTATCAGGATCTCGTCCCAGGAGGCCACGGGAAGGGCGGTCCGCATCCCCTCGATGACGGACTCACCGGTCTCGGCCATGGATACGATGTCGTCCAGGTACCACTCCGGGTGTTCCCGCTTCGACCGGATCTCCCCCTTCTCCTCCAGGATCGGGAGGAGGTGGGTGGGATCCGAGCCGCAGATGGGACACTCCCACTTCTCCGGGAACTGCGCCGGTTCGGTCCCCGGCGCTATCCCGGTCCCCGGATCGCCCTTCCGGGGATCATATTCAAACGTGTTGCAGACATTGCACCGGTACCGGGTCATGGGGATACCTCTGTACCTGGTGTGGGGCAGGTACCTGCAAAATCCTTTGCCCGCGTCCCTGGCTTACACGGAGGAGGGAGGAGTGCCGGTGACCCGTGGCTCCGGGTCAGGCATCTGGATGTTCCCCCACGCTTCCGGCACTGCACCGGAGGATAACCCGGCGGGGAGGGATCAGGGATCAGCGCCCTCCCATGGCCACAGATACCTTCATCCTCCCTGCCGTCCTTTTATTATACCCGGGAGTTGTGAACATTCCGAGAGACCCCAAGAAAGATTCCGACGCCACCGATCCCAACGCAGTGGACGAGACGGGAGCCCCCATCGTCCGTGTCCGGCTGCCCAAGCGGTGGGCACGGGAGCAGTTCGCCATTGCCGAACTGATGATGGGAGCGAACCATATCCGGGTCCGGTGCATTGACGGGGTCACCCGCATGGGCCGGATCAAGGGCAAGATCAAAAAAAGGGCCTGGATCCGCGAGGGGGACACCCTGATTGTCGTCCCCTGGTCCTTCCAGGACGAGAAGTGCGATATCATCTACCGCTACCTCCCTCCCCAGACCGACTGGCTGAGGAGAAACAGGTACATCTGAACGGGCCGGTGCGGAAGGAGCCGCCTCCCGCACCGATCAGGACAACTCCCTTTTCTCGCTGTTTTTATTGACGGATTCCCCGGGAAGCGGGAGCGTTCTCCCCTCATTCTCGGAGAAAAAAGGAGGTTTTCAGTAGTTCTCGCACCAGACCTCGAAGTAGCTCCGGGGATGAGCGCAGGCCGGGCACTTCTCGGGGGCCTCGGACCCCGGGAGCACGAGACCGCAGTTCCTGCACTTCCACTGGGTGGAGGCATCTTTCTTGAAGATCGTTCCCTTCTCCAGATTCGCAAGGAGTTTCCGGTACCTCCGTTCATGGGATGATTCCACCTTCGCGATCTGCCGGAACCTCCGTGCTGCTTCCGCAAATCCCTCCTTCTCCGCCGTCTCGGCAAAACCAGGGTACAGGGTTCCCCACTCCAGCTTCTCGCCCTCTGCCGCCTCGAGGAGATTCTCCTTTGTGGATCCGATCACGCCTGCCGGATAGGCAGCGGTGAACTCCACGTTGCCCCCTTCCAGGAGAGTGAAGAAGAGTTTTGCATGCTCCTTCTCGTTGTCAGAAGTCTCCTGGAAGATGGCCGAGATCTGCTCATAGCCCTCCTTCCGGGCCACGCTCGCAAAGAAACTGTACCGGGTCCGTGCCTGCGATTCCCCGGCGAATGCCGCGAGAAGGTTCTTCTCGGTCCTGCTGCCTTTCGGCTTCATGGTGATCATCCTGTAGGGTTCACCCCGACGGGACGAAAGCCATCACCGCGGGGAGAATACTGCACAACGCCATTCGCGCCCCGCGCACATATGGGTATGCTCCCTGTCACGACTCCGTGCATCCTGGCAGGTTTCGTATCTGGCATCTGTGAGGGACGCACTGGCTGATACGTTCATTCCGGGCTGAAGGAAATGCATCGCCATACGCAGGTTGGCGAACCGGAAGAATTCTTCCCCCCGCAGTCCGCGGAAAAAAGCGTAAGAGAAGTGGCGGAGATGAAGAGAGGGGCCGGGTTCAGGCCTCTGCCTGCTCCGCCGGCTCGTCACCGGACTGGGTCGCCGAGCAGGCCCGGATGCAGTCCCGGAACCCCTTCCGGAACTCCTGCCAGAGCCGGTGGAGCTCCTGGTTTATGGTCTTCAGGGCGTTCCGGTCCCTGTTCTCCAGGGCTTCTTTGAGGGGATCGCGCTGCCCTTTGACCTGGGCAAGGATGTCATTCAGCTCCGTGACATCGCAGCCGTGCTCATCCAGTACATCGATGACGGCTTCGGCCTTCTCCACGTGCAGGTCGTAGATCTTCAGCCGGTAGTCCCTGTGCACGTTCCAGAGGTCGTCCTCCAGCCCGGGATCAACCTTTCCCATCCTGCCTGCCCGCTCTGCATTCACAGCGGGTGCGGCCGCGGCGGGCAGCACGAGCATGCCGGCCAGGCAGAGGGCAAGTGTGGCCATTGCGAGCGTGCGTGGTGCGTTCATGGTGTGTCAGTCTCCTTTTCTCTTTCTGTCTTTATGGGGGTGGTGTGTGTGCCCCGGATCCCTCTCTCTCCGGGTCAGCAGATATATTCGTGAAATGGGGCGGGTTCCCGGGTGGAACCGCCGGGTGGAAGGGTGGAACCGCGCGGTTAGCTGAACTCATCCCTGCCGTTCCATCTCGTGCAGCCCCAGGGGGTTCCTGTCCGGGTCCCGGAACACGGCGAACCAGCCGAAGCCAGGGATCGGTGTCTTCCCGATGAGTACCATGCCGCCATTCTCCCGGATCTTTTTCAGTGCCGCATCGACAGACTCCACGTGGATGTAGCAGAGGGCTGTCTGCCTCGGCATCTTCCGGGGCATCAGGCCGCCATCGATCCCCGGTTCTCCTGCCGGTTTCGTGGTGATGGCGTAGTAGTCCATGCCAGGGAGACGGGTGATGGCCCAGCCGAAGGTCTTCTCGTAGAATGCCTTCACCCGCGGCACGTTGTCAGCCGGTAGCTCGAAGTAGATGACAGGATTGGGCATGGAGGAGGGATACATCCCCCGGTGATTAAAGGATGGTGGATGAGGAGGGGGAAGAAGCTGACAGGGATCGTCTCATGTAGCAAAAATCCCTTCAGTGAAAAGATGGAGAGAGATCTCATGTCCGAAACAATCAATTCTGTTTAATTTAAACAATATCAATTGGTTATTATTCGATAAAATGTAAAATCTTGCTATTGACTTTGTAATTATCTTCATTATACTCTTGTATTATCCCCGATTGTATTTCCATTCGTTTTACTTTTAGAAAATTTTATCATTTGCCATTACAATCCCCTAGCTACTCTGAGGGATAGCAGTCACATGGGAAGGTGAGCGATCCACCTTTCCCCAGATTCAGGGTTCCCAGAGTGTGGTGATCACAATCGCCACGGATCTCAACCAGAGACTGATAAAAGGAGGGGAAATATGAGGAGAAGAGGTATTGCATTCATTGCATTGATCATGCTCTCGCTCGTGTGCGTGACACCGGTACTGGCAGCGAAGCCTGCCAACAATCTCGCGGGTGCGGTGAAGTATCCCTGGTATCTCTCGGGAGAAGTGATGGCGGTCCCGCCCTATGGATGCAGGGACATACCGGGATCAGATACCGCCTCGAAGCTGATCGTCAACCAGCCGAACGGCATGGTGGAGGCCACTATCACCGGGGCCATGAACGGCCTTCACCCGGACACGGTGTACACGGTCTATCTCTCCGGGCCATGGACGAGGGACACGAAACGGTGGAACCTTGTCGGAGACTGGACGCTGCGATTCGTGTACGGGGGTAACTATGATCACGACATGACGGTGACCCTGCAGGAGGATCCCGTCTGCGGGGTTGGAAGTGCCTTTGAAGGATTTGGGATTTTCGTGCCCGACACATTGTACACCTGGACCGTTACAGGGACGGTAGCTGGCAATGCTGTTTCCTTCCACATCCTTTACACCGGGACAAATGCTGGATACTATGTGGATGCCGTGGGGACCATCGCCGATGACGGTACGATGAGTGGCACCTGGTCCAATCCTTCACAAAGCGGAACCTGGTCATCAACAGCCGGGCATGCGACACCCACACCGATCGGTTCCGGGTGGCCGGGGCTCTTCACCAGCACCGTCCCACCGTTCACCTTCGCGACCGACATGTACGGAGAAGGGAGCTGGCATGTGAACCTGCGGGCCGAAGACTTCCAGGGAGAGCCACCCTACTCCCTCTCGGTCTGGATCAACGAGGCCGGGGGGACAATGCTCATCAGCGACAACTTTGATGTGCAGGTGCCCCCTGCAGACTAATTTTTTCTTGGGCGATCCCATTTTTCAGCATCCACATCCACAATAAAATCCACCGGATTCCCCGGATTGGGCTATTCCACTGAAGGGAAACAACATCATGCAATGAGACATTGCAGGCTGCGAATTCTCCCGGCAGCCTGCGGGTGCGGTGCAGCTTTTTCAGCAAAAAGGATCACGCCGAGGGCGCGGGGGAGGCCGCCCGCACCCCCCGCCACCGCATCCCCCACTTCACCAGCTCCGGCACGATGAACGCCGTGGATGCCAGTGCCATGACAATCCCCCAGTCACGGAGGTCCAGGGGCACGGTGTCAAAGATGAGCCACGCCGGTGCCCATTCCGTGATGAGTACCTGGGTCCCGAAGCCGAAAAAGAACGCTGCCCAGAGCCAGCGGTTCCGGAAGAGGCCGGTCGCGAGCACCGGGGTGCTCCCTGATCCGCTGGAGGAGAGGGCAAAGAACTGCTGGTACATGATGATGATACAGAAGGCCATGGTCCCGGCCTTCGCCGCCATCCCGACGTCTCCGCCCAGGTACCAGGTGTAGGCGCCAAGGACGACGATGGCCAAGAGGAGCCCAACCAGCACCATCGCCGCGCCGAAGCGTGCGGTCAGGATGCGGCCCTTCGGATCCTGGGGCGGCCGTTTCATGATGTCGGGATCGCCGGGGTTCATGGCCAGGGCGAGAGCCGGGGGGCTGTCGGTGATGATGTTCATCCAGAGGATCTGGATGGGGGTGATGGGGCTCGCGAGGCCCGCCACGATGGCCGTGAAGATGGTGATGAGCTCGCCGATGTTGCAGGAGAGGAGGTAGTTCACCGCTTTTAAAATGTTCGCGTAGATCACGCGGCCCTCCTCGACGGCCCGCTCGATGGAGGCAAAGTTGTCGTCGGTGATCACCATGTCGCTCGCCTCCTTGGTCACCTCGGTGCCGGTGATCCCCATCGCCACACCGATGTCGGCCCTCTTGATCGCCGGTGCATCGTTCACGCCGTCGCCGGTCATGGCCACGATCTCATCCCGGGACTTCAGGGCGTCCACGATGCGGAGCTTGTGCTCGGGAGATACGCGGGCGTAGACCCCCACGTGCTCGACGAGGCCTCTCAGGTCGTCTTCGGTGGCCGTGTCCAGCTCCATCCCGGTCATGATCCCGCCGGCCCCGCCGTAGTCCAGGTTCAGCTCCCGCGCCACGGCCCCCGCGGTGGTGGGATTGTCGCCGGTGATCATCACCACGCGCACACCCGCCTCCCGGCAGGCCTGCACCGCGGTCCTGGCCTCGGCCCGCGGGGGGTCCATCATGCCGGCCAGGCCGATGAAGACGAGATCCTGCTCCACCTCGGCATCGGGGATCCCGGGGTCGGGGAGGTCGCGGTACGCGAAGCCAAGCACCCGGAGGGATTCCGAGGCCATGGCGGTGGTGGCCGCAATGACAGCGTCCCGGTCCGCCGGGGTGAGGTCCTTCTCACCGCTGTCATGGAGCACCCGCGTGCACTTCGCGACCAGCACCTCGGGCGCACCCTTGACATAGGCGCGGTGGCGGTAGTCGACGGTGCGGATCACCGTCATCATCTTCCGGGCCGAGTCAAAGGGGATCTCCCGCGTGAAGGCGTGGGCAGCGAGGAGCCGGCCCTGCTCGAGCCCGGCTTTCGCGGCAACGACAAGGAGGCACGCCTCGGTGGGATCGCCCAGGATGGTCCCCTTCCCGTTCTCCGCATTGACCGAGAGGCTGCTGTTGTTGCAGAGCACCCCGGCCTCCAGCAGCTCCTTCATCCCGGGGACCGCGAGAGCAGCGATGGTGCTCCCGGTACGCTCCTCGATGAAGTCCCCCCGCACCGAGTAGCCCTCGCCCGTGACCCGGAGAAAGGTCCCGTTCACGAGGACCCGCCGCACCGTCATCTCGTTCTTCGTGAGCGTCCCCGTCTTATCGGTGCAGATGACGGTGGCGGCGCCCAGGGTCTCCACCGCGGGGAGGCGGCGGATGATGGCGTGCTTGGATGCCATCCGCTGCACCCCCAGGGAGAGGGTGATGGTCAGGACGGCGGGGAGCCCCTCGGGGATGGCTGCGACCGCGAGGGAGACCGCGACGAGAAACATCTCGAACGCATGCTGGCCCCGGAGAAGGCCCACAAAGAAGATCACCGCGACAATGATGAGGGCGGCAGCGGAGAGCTGCTTCCCGAGGTAGTTCAGCTTCCTCTGGAGGGGTGTCGACACCTCCGGTTCCTCGGCCACCACCTTCGCGATCTTCCCGAGCTCGGTGTGCATGCCGGTGGCGGTGACGAGCGCCTTCCCCCGCCCGCGGGTGATGACGGTGCCCAGGAAGAGCATGTTCACATGGCAGTGGATGGTCTCCTGCAGCTCGCAGACGCGGCCTGCGTCCTTGGGGACAGGCACCGATTCGCCAGTGAGCGGGGCCTCGTCCACCTCCAGGGCAACGGTCTCCAGCAGCCGGGCATCGGCAGGGACCCGGTCCCCTTCCCCGATGAGGACGACGTCACCGGGCACCAGGTCGCGGGCATCGATGTTCGCCTCGGCCCCCCCGCGGATGACCCGTGCCGTGGGAGCAGTCATCTTCTTCAGCGCTTCCAGCGCCTTCTCGGCCTTGTACTCCTGGACAAAACCGATGACCCCGTTCAGGACCAGGATGGCCATGATGGCCATCGCGTCCAGCCATTCGCCCAGAATCCCCGAGATGATCGCGGCCGCGGCCAGGATCACGATGAGGAGGTCGGTGAACTGCTGGGCGAAGAGGAGGAGGAGGCTCTGCTTCTTCTGCTCCTGCAGGCGGTTCGGCCCGTGCTCGGCGAGGCGGGCCTTCGCCTCGGTATCGGAGAGTCCCTGCGCCCCGGAGCGGAGTACCTCCAGGGCCCGGTCGACGGAAAGGGTGTGGAACATGGGTGGTGCACCTCCGGATCCCAGGATTCCTGGCCTTACGGGTCCCTGACGGGCGGCCATCTTTTCGGCAGGATGCAGGGACATCAGGCTGCCGCCCTGCTCCCTGACGTTCCGGATGCCGCTGCGGCAGAAGACCTGGCGAAGCGAGGAATAAGTTTCCGGGAGAGTTAAGGGTTGTGATGCGGTTCAGGGGAGCCATTGACGGTGCGGAGGGGTTGACGCCCTGCGCCGGGAATGCCCGGGGGCGCAGGAGACCGGGATGATGCCCCCGCCGTTCGGGCATGGTCAGGAAGGACGGGGCGTTGGGTATGATATCATCCCTGCCGGGAGGCGCACCCAGGGATGACAAAGGGATACCATGACGGGGAACAGGGTGGGCACAGGGACGTGCCCCGGGGATGCTGCGGGCGGGATCCGAACCCGCGACCTCCAGATATCCCAGATGATGGCGCCTCCGATTCGCCGGAAAACCCTATGAGTCTGGCGCCCTAACCAGCTAGGCCACCGCAGCGCGAAAGTTGCATTATAGAGAGGAAACCCGCAGGGATAAAGATTCTGATGAGGGGCCTGGGAGAAGGATGCGGGCTCCGCTCCCATGCGGGGACGGGCTATCCTCACTGGGAGAGGGCACCGGGAGGGGACCTGCCCCCTCCCGCACCCACCCTGGAACAAGCCCGTCCCCTGCACCACGGAGCACAATCCCGTCCCTGTGTTCACGACAGCGGGATGATCACGATCTTCGGTCCTTCCATGAGGCTCCGGAGTACCGGGTCGCTGTTGCCGAGCCTGTCCCGGAACTCCCCGGGGGTGAGCAGGAGGGAGCGGATCTCCCGGCCCAGGTGGCGCTCCATCTCCCGGACCACCTGCCGGAACCGGCCCTGATCCGCATCGCCCATGACAAAGAGGTTCAGGTCGCCGGTCCAGACACCACCCTCCCGGGCGGACGGCCCATAGAGGAAGGCGTACCCGATGCCTTCCAACCCTTCCAGCTGGCGCCGGATCAGGGGGACGAGCCCCTGGGTCTTCAGCACCAGCCCCGAGAGCTCAGGATACAGAGGAGAGAGGCGGTTCACGGAATAGAACCGCTGCTTCCCCCGGGTGGTGCTGGTGACGAGGCCCAGCTCTTCCAGGTTCCGGAGCTCCCGCCGGATCGCGTTGATGTTCTCTTCGATATCCCGCTCCATCCCCCGCGGGTAACGCTCCCGCTCGGGGTCCAGGAGAAAGAGGGTGAGGAGCTTCACGCGGGTGCCGGAGGTGAAGAGCCTGCGAAGCATTGAGTAAAATAAGTATTCAACTGAATAAATATTTTACTCATTGATCTGGCCCGGGGATGTTCAAGGGATACCATGAACGTGATTCGACCCACTCCAGGTGAGGAGAGCCAGCGCCGGTGGGGAGAATACGATGGAGGCCAGGGATACACCGAGGAAAGGATTGTCCCTCATCCGGTCTTTTTCCTGCCAAAGGAACGGCGGGCGAGCAAGTACACCAGCACCCCCGCCGCAATGATCCCCAGCAGGATCGCAGCGCCCAGGTACACGCTCTGCAGGAAGGCCTGCTGCAGGAACAGGGTGCCAAGAGCGATCCCGAAGGAACCGGCCACAGTGCCGATGGCGATGGCACCCATCACCATCCTTCGGCTCATGCCCAGCAGCCTTCCGACAATGGACCCCCGCACTCCCCCCGAGCCCAGCACGGGCACCATGACAAGGATCACGATCCCGAAGAAGTAGAGGCGGGAGAGCCAGGGTCGCTCGCCCAGGAACTCCCGGCCGCCCTGGATGAACCGGGTGATCCAGGGACCCAGCACCGGGATCCGTTCAGCGAGATCAAAGTTCCAGACCATGAAGAGCCCCACCTCAAGGTCCACCATGGCGATGGATCCGGCTACGGCCCACCAGGGGTAGCCCAGCAGGATCCCGAGAGGGATGATCGTCTCCTTGCCTGCCGGCGGGAGCTCGTAGGCCAGCATCAGGGCAGCGACGGCGATCATCGTTCCATTCCCGAAGGCCAGGGAGAGGGCAAGGAGGTGGAGGGCAAGGATGAGGAACGGGATGGTCAGGCGGAGTGCCCGTTCCGGGAGCCGGTGCTCTGTGAAGATCGTGTCGGTGTCATTCCACGCGGTCTGCTCCAGGGAGGGTCACCTGCCCGGTCTCTCCGGAAGAATCGGGTCTGATGCGGTAAAGGCTTTGCTGACCGGCCTGGAACGGTTGCTCCGAAAAATTCCAGGAGACCTCCTACCGGGCTATCCTCACGGGGGAGGGTCCGGGAGGGGGTCTCCCCCTCCCGCACCATATTCAGATACTCCGGAATTCCCAAAATCCCGGAATTTCCTGTCCCACCGGGAGGACAGGAGGGGACTTCGGCTCCCTCCCGGACCCCACCCCCACAGGAGGATAGACGGATCCGTTCCTGTGCGGAAATTCAGTCCTGCTGACCTTCAGAAAGAGAGGAGGATTGTCCCCAAGGCTCACTTCCCCGGGTTCCCGCCCTGCTGCCGGGCGGCGAGGTACGCGTTCACCGCCGCGGTGATGGCCACCACCTCCTTCCCCTGCTTCAGGGAGGCGGCCAGCGTCGCCATCCGGGTCTCGTCCTCCCGGACGTACCGGTCCAGATGTTCCATGACCCCCTCGTCCGTCAGGAAATGGGTGTGGGTCGCACCCTTGATGAACTTCGGGTGGTGCATGAGGGCCAGGTGCAGGGGAAGTGTGGTCTTCACCCCCAGGATCACGTACTCGGAGATGGCCCTCCGCATCCGCTGGATCGCCTCGGGCCGGTCCATGCCCCAGGCGGTGAGCTTGGCGATCAGGGAGTCGTAGAGAACCGGTATCGAGTAGCCCACATGGATCCCGGAGTCCAGCCGGATGCCCGGGCCGCCCGGCGAGCGGTAGCGCACGATCTTGCCCGGGTCCGCCTGGAAGTTGTTGAGCGGATCCTCGGCATTGATCCGGCACTCAATGGCAGCCCCCCGGATGGTGATGTCCTCCTGGTCGAAGGGGATGTCCTTCCCCGCTGCGATGGCCAGCTGCTGCTTCACGATATCCACCCCGGTGATGGCCTCGGTGATCGTGTGCTCCACCTGCAGGCGGGTGTTCATCTCCATGAAGTAGTAGTTCCCCTCCGAGTACAGGAACTCCACGGTGCCGGCATTCGTGTAGCCGGCAGTCTTTGCCACCCGCACGGCGGACTTGGACATCCGGTCCCGCAGCTCCGGGGTCATGATGGGGCAGGGGGCCTCCTCGACGAGCTTCTGGTGCCGGCGCTGGATGGAGCACTCCCGGTCAAAGAGGTGAATGGTATGGCCGTTGGAGTCGGCCAGCACCTGGAACTCGATGTGCCGGGGCCGGACCAGGTACTTCTCGATGAAGACTGTGGCGTCGCCGAAAGCGGACTGGGCGATCCGCATGCCGGCCTCGATGGCGGTGGCGAGGGTCCGGGGATCGTTCACGATGTGCATCCCGATGCCCCCGCCCCCTGCCGATGCCTTGACGATCACCGGGTAGCCGATCTCGTCGGCCACCATCGCCGCCATCTCCGGCGTGGTTCCCTCCTCGGTGCCGGGAAGGACAGGGACGCCGGCCTTTTTCATCATCCTTTTACTGCCGATCTTGCTGCCCATGGCCTCGATGGTCCGCCAGTGGGGCCCGATGAAGATCAGCCCCTCGGACTCCACCAGCTTCGCGAACTGGTGGTTCTCGGCCAAAAAGCCGTAGCCCGGGTGGATGGCCTCCGCGCCGCTCTTCTTGGCGATCTCCACGATCCGCTCCTTGTTCAGGTAGGACTTGGAGGGGTGGGCTTCCCCGACGCAGAAGGCCTCGTCCGCGTACTTCACGTGGAGCGCGTTCTGGTCCGGCGTGGAGTAGATCGCCACCGTCTCGATGCCCAGTTCCCGGCAGGCCCGCATCACCCGGATGGCGATCTCGCCCCGGTTCGCCACCAGGATCTTCTCGAAGTGGCTCATCGGACCACCAGGAGGAC
>JAJRCY010000004.1 GCA_028678715.1 Methanomicrobiales archaeon
CCCGCAGCGGCTGGATCTCGTGGGCAGCGGCCTCGATGTCCTTCTCAGCGAGCACCACCGACTGGATCGACTGCACCGCGTCCCCGCAGTTGTGGGCCTCGTCGATGAGGAGCAGGATCTCCTGCGGCTCCGCCCCCAGCTGCAGGTAGAGCTGCTCCCGGATGGCATCGTCCAGGACATGGTGGAAGTTGAGGAGAATCACGTCCGCGCTGCGGGCGGCCTGGAGCATCACCTCGTACGGGCAGCACTCCCCGGCGAGGGGCGGGAGGGACTCCGGTGCCACCGATTCCCGCAGCACCCGGTCCGCCTTCGCCCGCAGGAGCGCTGACGGGATCATGTGGAGGGCCTCCCCCTCGTCTGCCGCAAAGGACCTGCCGTGGATGAAGTAGGGGCAGATCAGGGGGTTCTCCGGGTCCATGCGCCGGATCTGCTGCCGGATGACCCGGTCCCTGGCCGGTACCAGGGATCCCGCCTCTGCCCGGTCCCGCATGAGTGCGGTGGAGAGGGCCTTCACCCCCTCGCAGCGCCGGTACACGTCCCCGCGTCCCCCCAGCAGGCACATCTGCCTCTTCCCGATCAGGTACGCATACCGCAGGTCCGGCTGTTTCTCTCGGATGAGAGAGAGCTCCCGGAGGAAGGTGACGAGCTGGCTCTTCGTCCGGACGGCGACGATGACCCTGCGGTCCCCGGCCTCTGCGAGGAGCGCCGCGACAACTGCCGACTTCCCGCTCCCCGTGGGGGCATCGATCAAAAGGATCCCGCCCTTCCGGGCAACCGCCGCGGCGGCGTCCAGCATCTCCCGCTGGTGGGGCCGGTAGGCCGGGTAGGGGAACCAGGCGGCGAGGGGATCCATCGGTATGACGTTGGATGTCATCGGTTTTTTAGGCTTGCATGCGCTCGCTGATCTCTCATCCGATAATCGTAGGAGTGGAGAGAAACCGACGTGGAGCCGCCATCCTCATAGGGGTGGGGTCGGGAGGGGGCTCTGCCCCCTCCCGTCGCCCTCTCCCGGTGAGGATAGTCGCGCCAAGTTGGTTCTCCCGACAACAAATGCAGGGTACTTTTCTGGAACGCACGACATGTCCGATATTCCACCTCCCGCCCCCTTGCGATCTCCTTTTTACCCTTCCGCGGAGAGAGAAGATCATGCCTGTCCATCCCATCGAGTCCCGCTACGGCACCCCGGAGATGCGGGCCGTCTGGTCCGAGGAGCACCGCTACCGGTGCATCCTTGCAGCCGAGGTGGCCCTCGCGCGGGCCGAGGCCCGCCACGGCATCCTGCCCCGGAAGGAGGCGGAGGCGATCGCCGCTGCCTCGGACCGGGCGAGCCTGGCCCGGGCAAAGGAGATTGAAGCCGAGATCGGCCACGACATGATGGCGATCGTGAAGTCACTCGCCGAGGTCTCCGGGGAGGCGGGGGGATGGGTCCACTTCGGCGCCACGTCGAACGACATGCTGGACACGGCAACCGGCCTCCAGCTCCGGGACTCCCTGGTGTTCCTGGACCAGAAGCTCCGCGCCCTGCTCCGGGTGCTCCTGGACCGTGCACAGGCGACGCGGATGCTCGTCTGCGCCGCGCGGACGCACGGCCAGATCGGGGTTCCCACCACCTACGGCCTCCGGTTCGCCATCTGGGCCAGCGAGGTGGCCCGGCACATCGATCGCCTGGCCGAGATCCTCCCCCGGGTGGCGGTGGGGAAGCTGACGGGGGCGGTGGGTACCCAGGCGGCTCTCGGGGAGAAGGGGATGGAGGTGCAGGAGACGATGATGCAGCTCCTGGGAATCCCGGCGGTGGACGTGGCGAACCAGGTGGTGCCCCGGGACCGGTACGCCGAGTACATCATGTTCCTGGCCGGCGTTGCAACCACGCTCGACAAGATCGGGATCGAGATCCGGACCCTGCAGCGGACCGAGATCGCCGAGGTGGAGGAGGCCTTCGGGAAGCAGCAGGTGGGGTCCAGCACCATGCCCCACAAGCGCAACCCGGTGAAGAGCGAGCAGGTCTGCGGCCTGGCCCGGGTGGTGCGGGCCGCGGTCGAACCGGCGCTCCAGAATAACACCCTCTGGGACGAGCGGGATCTCACCAACTCCTCGTGCGAGCGGGTGATCCTCCCCGAGGCCACGATCCTCGCCGACCACATCCTGCAGGTGATGACCCGGGTCCTGGAAGGCCTCACCATCAACCGGAAGAACGTGAGGAAAAACCTCGCGCTGCTGGGTGGGATCCCCCTCGCCGAGAGCGTGATGGTGGAGCTGACCCGCCGGGGGCTGGGAAGGCAGGAGGCCCACGAGATCCTCCGGGAATCATCCATGCAGGCCCTCGCGGGCGGGAAGACCCTGGCATCGGTGCTGGCAGGGAACCGGAAGGTCACCACCCTCATCCCCCGGGAGGAGATCGAGGCCCTGCTGGAGCCCGAGCGGTACATCGGCACAGCCCCGGAGCAGGTGGACCGGCTCGTCGCCCGCCTCACCCCCCTATGCGCCTCGTAGGCTGGGTGGAGAGCGGCGGACATCTTCTCACCGGCGAACGGGTGGCCGACCTCCTCCGGAAGGATCCCCTGGCACCCCTCGGTTTCGGCGGCGAGTTCACTCTGGAGTGGGACGGCTGCACCTGCACCGATCCCCTGGGGGTACTGGGAAGCCCCTTCCCCCCGGGCGTGCTCGTCTGCGACGGCACTGCCAGGGGAACGGTGGCGCCCGATGTGCCCGACCTGGAACTGGAGCCTGCGCTCCAGGTATCGGTGGCGCTCCGGCGGGACGGGGGGGTAGTCGCGCTCTCAGGCGGCGTGGACTCGGCGCTTCTCGCCGCCCTCGCCGGTCTCCCCTGCGTGACGGTGGGGATGGAGGGATCCCCGGACTTTCTCTGGGCGGAGCAAGTCGCATCCTTCCTCGGGCTCCCGCACCGCCGGGTGGTGATCTCCCCGGAGGAGGCCGACCGCGCCATCCCCGCCGTCCTCCGGGCCATCCCGCGGAAGGCCCCTCTGGACCTCTCCATTGCCCTCACCCTCTTCTTCGTCTGCCGGGCTGCCGCGGAGGAGGGGTACCGCCGGGTCCTCTGCGGGCAGGGTGCGGACGAGCTCTTTGCCGGCTATGCACGGCACCGGGAGAGTACCGATCTTGCATCCGATCTCCGGCGGGATTTCTCCGGTATCCATGCCCAGGCGGTCCGGGACCAGGCGGTGGCCCGGCTCCACGCTACCAGCCTCTCGTACCCGTACCTGGACCCGCGGGTGGTGCGCGCTGCCGGCCGGATCCCCGCCGGGGTCCTGGTAGCGGGAGGGGTGGGGAAGCAGCCCCTCCGGGCCATCGCCGCCCGCCATCTGCCCGCGGAGGTGGCAGGGAGGGGGAAGAAAGCGATGCAGTACGGGAGCGGGATCTGGCGGCACCTCCTCAGGCGTGCACGCGAAAACGGTTATAAACGGTCCGTGCAAGGGTACTTAGACTGGGTGACGAGGGGGCAGTGATGGTCTCGGAAGAAGAGGTCCTCCGTATCGCGGAACTGGCTGACATCGGTATCGGAAAGGAGGAACTCCCACCCTTCACCCGGGACTTCAACGCGATCCTGGACTATTTTGCGGTGCTGGACCGCGTGCCTGCCGGCGAGGGATGGAAGGCTGAGATCGCGAATGTCCTGCGGGAGGATGAGGTAACCCCCTCCCTCCCCCGGGAGGAGGTGCTCGCCCTCGCCGACGCTGCCGAGGACGGGTACATCCGTGCCCCCCGGGTGATGTGATGGCAAGGGGAGAGACGCACCGGGATCCCCTGAACGCCTTCATCACCCTTGCAGAGATCCCCCCGCGGGCACCCGGGCGCCTCTCCGGCATCACGGTGGCCGTAAAGGACAACATCAGCACGCGGGGGGTGGAGACCACCTGCGGCTCCCGGATTCTTTCGGGCTACGTGCCCCCGTACGACGCCCATGTCGTGGATCTGATCCGGAACGAGGGGGCACTCATATCAGGGAAGACCAACATGGACGAGTTCGGCATGGGCTCCTCCACCGAGAACAGCGGCTTCGGCCCCGCCCATAATCCCAGGGACCCGGAGCGGGTCACCGGCGGCTCCTCGGGCGGCAGCGCGGCGGCGGTGGCATCGGGCATGGCCCGGATGGCCCTCGGGACCGACACGGGGGGGTCCATCCGGTGCCCGGCCGCCTTCTGCGGCATCGTCGGCCTGAAACCCACCTACGGCAGGGTCTCCCGGTACGGCCTCGTGGCCTACGCCAACTCCCTGGAGCAGATTGGCCCCATGGCTGCATCGGTGGCGGACTGCTCGCTGCTGATGGAGGTGATCAGCCGGTACGATCCCCGGGATTCTACCATGCAGGACCGGCCCTACCTCCCGCGGCTCGACGGCGACATCAGGGGAATGCAGATCGGCATCCCCGCCGAGTTCTTCGGGAGAGGCGTGGACCCGGCCGTGGCCGACCGGGTCCGGAAGGCCATCGGCGTGCTGGAGGGTCTGGGGGCTGTCCTTGTGGAGTGCGCCATGCCCTCCATGGAGTACGCCCTTGCCGCCTACTATGTCACCTGCACGAGCGAAGCCTCCTCCAACCTTGCCCGGTTCGACGGCGTCCGCTACGGCCCGGCCCCGGACTACCGGAAGCCGTGGCACGAGGCGTTCCAGGAGGTGCGAATGCAGCACTTCGGTCCTGAGGTGCGGCGCAGGATCCTGATCGGCACCTTCGCCCTCTCGGCCGGCTACCACGGGAAGTACTACGGCAAGGCCCAGGTGGCCCGCCAGCATGTCCGGGAGGACTATGCCCGCCTCTTCCGCGACGTGGACCTGCTGGCCGGCCCCACGATGCCCACGGTGGCCTGGAAGATCGGCGGGAAGTCTGATCCCCTGTCCATGTACCTGGCCGATATCCTGACGGTGCCCGCGAACCTTGCCGGGGTACCGGCCGTCTCGGTGCCCTGCGGGACGGTGCGGGGGCTCCCGGTGGGGCTGCAGCTGACCGGGAGACCCTTCGAGGACGAGCAGGTGATGAACGCTGCGTTCGCGTACGAGCAGGGGGTGAAGGCGTGACCGCGACCGGCGGCGCGGCGGCTGCCGGCAGCGGCCTGATGGCCGCCGACGTCAGCCGGGAAACGGTCACCGGCGGCCTGAAGGCCGCAAGCGGTGGCCGCGATACCGTCATCATCGGCCTTGAGGTCCACTGCCAGCTCAACACGGCCAGCAAGCTCTTCTGCGGCTGCTCCACGGACTATCGCAGCGATCCCCCCAACACCCATGTCTGCCCCACCTGCATGGGCCTGCCCGGTTCCCTCCCAGCCATGAACCGCAGGGCCGTGGAGTATGCCCTGCGGGTGGCAAAGGCCCTGAACTGCCGGGTGGCGGAGGAGGCCGAGTTTGCCCGGAAGAACTACTTCTACCCCGACCTCCCCAAGGGATTCCAGATCACCATGTACAACCGGCCCCTGGCCGAGGGAGGCTACCTGGATATTGAGGGGAACGAGGGGGAAAAAAGGGTCCGCATCACCCGGATCCACCTGGAGGAGGACCCGGGCCGGCTGGTCCACATGGGCACCCCGGACCGGCCCCGGTACACTCTCGTCGACTACAACCGCAGCGGGATCCCCCTCATCGAGATCGTGACGGAGCCGGACCTGCGGTCCCCGAAGGAGGCACGGCGGCTGTTAAACGGCCTCCGGACCACGCTGGAGTACCTGGGGGTCTTCGACGGCGACCGTGAGGGGGCGCTCCGGGTGGACGCCAACATCTCGATACCAGGCAGCGAGCGGGTGGAGGTGAAGAACATCTCCTCGTACAAGGGCGTGGAGAAGGCCCTCACCTTCGAGATCGCCCGGCAGAAAGGCGTGATCCGGCGGGGCCAGAAGGTGCAGCGGGAGACCCGGCACTTCGTCGAGGCCCGGGGCGTCACCACCTCGGCCCGCTCCAAGGAGCAGGAGCACGACTACCGGTATTTCACGGAGCCGGACCTCCGTCCCCTGCAGGTCCGGGACTGGGTGGAGGGGATCGCGCTCCCCGAGCTCCCTGCCGCCCGCCGGGAGCGGTTTATGGCCCAGTACGGGATCTCTCCGGAGCACGCCCGCACCCTCTGCGGGGAACTCCGGCTGGCCGAGTTCTTTGAAGAGATGGCACCCTGCGGGAACCCGCTCCTCGCCGCCACCTGGGTGGCGGATACACTGCAGGGGGAGCTGAACTACCGGGAGATGGAGATCGGAAAGGTGCCCCCGTCGCACTTCCGGGAGCTCCTGGAGATTCTCTGCCGGAAGGAACTCACCGATACGGCCGCGGTGGAGGTTCTGCGCCGGATGCTGGATCAGTGCCTGAAGGGGGGGGAGGTGCAGTCCCCTGCCCAGATCATGGAGAAGAACATGCTCGGGAAGACGGCAGGGGATGCCTTCACCAACGTCGTGCGGGAAGTCATCGCCGAGTGCGGAGACGCCGTCCGGGATTACCGGGCCGGGAGGGGAGAGGCCCTGAACTTCCTGGTGGGTCAGGTGATGAAGCGGACCCGGGGCCGGGCAGACCCGAAGGAGCTGACCCGAATCCTCCGTGACGAGCTGGCCCGGCAGGGGACGTGATGCTCTCATGCACCTGATCATTGCAGAAAAGAACCTGTCGGCGGCCCGGATCGCCCAGATCCTGGCCGGGCGGGAACGGGTGGCCCAGAAGAAGGACGGTCCCATCTCCGTCTATACCTTCGGAGCCACCGCCGTCGTGGGCCTGAAGGGCCACGTGGTGGAGGTGGATTTCGTGGAGGGCTACGCCGACTGGCGCAGCGAGGAGCGGACGCCCCGCTCCCTCATTGAGGCCCCCACCACCAAGGTCCCCACCGAGAAGAAGATCATCAGCACGATCCAGCGCCTGGCCAGGCAGGCCTCGGACGTGATCATTGCCACCGACTTCGATACCGAAGGAGAGCTGATAGGGAAGGAGACCTTTGACCTGGTCCGGCAGGTGAACCGCACGGTGCCGATCCTCCGGGCCAGGTTCTCGGCCATCACTCCCCAGGAGATCACGGCAGCCTTCAGGACGCCGACGGAGCTGGACTTTGCCCTGGCGGCAGCGGGGGAGGCCCGGCAGGTGATCGACCTTGTCTGGGGCGCGTCCCTGACCCGGTTCATCTCCCTCGCCGCAAAAAGGGGGGGCAAGAACATCCTCTCTGTCGGCAGGGTCCAGTCCCCCACCCTCGCCATGATCGTGGACCGGGAGAAGGAGATCGAGGAGTTTTCGCCCCAGAAGTACTGGCTGCTCTCCCTCACCACCGAGAAGGCGGGCGAGGTGTTTTCGGCCCGGCACGAGGTGGCCCGGTTCGATGACCGGGCCCTGGCCGAGGCCGCGAAGGCCCGCACCCGGCCGCCGCTCTCCGTGAAGGAGGTGAAGGAGGGGGAGAAGGTGGAACGCCCCCCTGCCCCTTTCGATACCACCGGTTTTCTCGTGGCGGCCGGACGCCTGGGTTTTTCGGCGCCGAACGCGATGCGGGTGGCCGAGGACCTGTACATGAACGGGTTCATCTCCTACCCCCGCACCGACAACACCGTGTACCCCCCTTCCCTCAACCTGGACGGGGTGCTGCGGACCGTGGAGCAGACAGAGTTCGGAGAGCATGCCCTCTGGGTGCGGGGGCACCGGAGGGCGAGCCCCACCCGGGGCAAGAAGACCTCCACCGACCACCCGCCCATCCACCCCACCGGCGCCGGCCGGCGGGAGGTGCTGGGGGACGAGCGCTGGAGGATCTACGAGCTGGTGGTCCGCCGTTTCCTGGCTACCCTCTCTCCCGACGCAAGATGGTCCACCGTGAAGGTCAGCCTGGATGCCGGCGGCGAACCCTACGTGGCGACGGGTGCACGCCTGGCGGAGCCCGGCTGGCGGAAGGTGTACCCCTACAGCAGGTCCGAGGATAACCTGCTCCCGTCCCTCTCTCCCGGCGAAACGCTCCCCCTGAAAGACGTGCTCCTGGAGGAGAAGGAGACCCAGCCCCCGCCCCGGTACACCCAGTCCCGGCTGATCCAGCGGATGGAGGACCTGGGCCTGGGCACCAAGTCCACGCGGCACGAGGTGATCGCAAAGCTCCTCCAGCGGCGGTACGTGGAGGGGAACCCGCTCCGGCCCACGCTCGTCGGGAGGGCTGTCATCGAGTCGCTGGAGCGGCACGCGGCCACCATCACGCAGCCGGACATGACCCGCACGCTGGAGGCGGACATGCAGGAGATCAAGCAGAAGAAGCAGACCCGTGAGGGGGTGGTCTCGGAGTCACGGCAGATGCTCCACCGGGTATTCGACGAACTGGAGGCCCATGGCCAGGAGATCGGGAAGGAGATCATGGGCAGTACCGAGGAGGAGCGGACCATCGGCCCCTGCCCGGCCTGCGGAGGGGACCTCCGGATCCGGCAGATGGGGCCCGGCGGGCAGTTCATCGGCTGCAGCCGGTACCCGGAGTGCGACTTCAACCTGAATCTCCCCTCCCCCCAGTGGGGAAAGGCGGTGAAGACCGCCGAGGTCTGCAGGGAGCATGCCCTCTCCCATGTCCGGCTGGTAAGGAAGGGCGCCCGCCCCTGGGACATCGGCTGCCCTCTCTGCTCCCACATCTCCTCCAACCGTGAGGCGCTGCTGCTGGTCCCCCACATCAACGACGACATCCTGGGCAGGCTCGCGGCGAAGCACATCTACACTGTCACGGATCTCTCCCGTATGTCACCGGAGTCCCTCGCAGACGCGGCTGCCGTTTCCGCCGAGGATGCAAAACGTCTGCTGGCCGGGGCCTCCGACGTGCTGCTGCTCCTGCGCCGCAGGTCCGAGCTGCGGAAATTCGTCCGGGCCCACCTGCCCCCGAAACGGGGCAGGAGCCAGTCCGGGATCACACGGATCCTCTACTCCCATGGGATCAACGACATCCGCGGCCTTGCCGCTGCCGATCCCTCCCTGCTCACCGGGGCGGGCATGAAGGAGTCCGAGGCGGAACTGCTCCAGCAGGAGGCCCGGGCCCTCTGCGGCGACCGGGCACTGCGGGAGGCCGGCATCCCTGCCGCCAGCCTGAAGCGGTACCGGGAAGCCTCCATCGCAAAGCCGGAGGACTTCTGCTTTCTGCACCCGGCCTACCTGAGCACGAGAACAGGGCTCTCCCTGGAGACGGTGTACCGGCACGTGGAGATGGTGTGCAAGACGATGGGGGTGAAGCCCCCGGCCCGGATCTCGAAGGCGGCGCTGGAAGAGGGCAGGGGAGCGCTCCTCGCAATCCCCGGAATGGACGAGAAACTGCTGGAGAAGCTGTACCGGGCCGGGGTCGTGACCCCTCACGCGCTCCGCACCGCGGAGGCCCCCGCTCTCGCCGCCGCTACCGGGATCCCGGTGGAGACGGTCCGGCAGCTGATGGCAGCGGCGTCACGGGGGGAAAGGCATAACCGATCTGCAGGGAAAGGGTGAGATCAGGATGGCCGTACACTGGAAGCACTGGGTCCACGTGACCAAGCTGGACCCCGACAGGAGCCTTGCCCCTGCGATGGTGGAGGGGGTGGCGACCAGTGGCACCGATGCGCTCATGCTCTCGGGCACCCAGAACGTCACCCAGGAGAACCTGGGGAGGCTTCTCGACCAGGTGAAGGCCTACGGCCTGCCCCTCGTTGTCGAGCCGTCAGGGCCGGAGTCGGCACGGTTCCGGGGCATCGACCTCCTCTTTGTCCCCAGCGTGCTGAACAGCGGCGATGTCCGGTGGATCGTGGGCAAGCACCGGGACTGGGTGCTCGGCCAGAAGGTGGAGTGGGAGAAGGTGGTCCCCGAGGCCTACATCGTGCTCAACGCCGATTCCGCTGTGGGAAAGGTGACCCGGGCCGACTGCAACCTCACCCCTCCGCAGGCCGCTGCCTACGCCCAGGTGGCAGATCGCTACTTCCGGTTCCCCATTGTGTACATCGAGTACAGCGGGAAGTACGGGGATCCCGCGGTGGTGTCCGCCGTCTCGGACGTGCTGGAAGACGCCGTGCTCTACTACGGCGGCGGGATCGATTCCGCCGAGAAGGCAGCCGAGATGGCGCGCCACGCCGACACGATCGTGGTGGGGAACGCGGTGTACGAGCGCGGGATCGATGCCCTGAAGGCAACGGTGCAGGCGATCCAGTAGGAAGCTACCCCACGGGGCTGCGGGAATGCCCGAGATCTCGATCGTCCTCGTGGAGCCCCTGTATGAGGGGAACGTGGGCTTTGCCGCCCGTGCCATGAAGAACTTCGGTTTTTCTCATCTCGTGCTGGTCTCCCCCTGCCCCCTGGGCCCGCAGGCCCGGGCCTGCGCCTCCCACGCCGCGGACGTCCTGGAGCACGCAGATGAGATGACGATAGAGCAGGTCTTTGACACTCACGATCTCGCGGTGGCAACGACAGGCGAGCTCTCCAAGTCGGTCTGCCGGTCCATCCGGATGCCCTACTCGACTCCGAAGGAACTCCGGGAACAGCTGCAGGGCGCCGGAGGCCGGGTCGCGATCCTCTTCGGCCGGGAGAACTGGGGCCTCAACAACACGGAGGTGGAACGGTGCGACCTGATCTGCACGATCCCCGGGTCGCCGGAGTACCCGATCCTGAACCTCTCCCATGCCGTCGCCGTGATCTGCTACGAGCTTGCGGACCTGCCCCCGCCCCAGTACCGGATCGCCTCGCGGGAGGAGATGGAGTGCCTGTACCGGCACCTGGACCTGATGCTGGACCGGGTCGACCACCCGGCCCACAAGCGCAGGAACACGCTCATCATGATGCGCCGGATCCTGGGCCGGACCCGGCTCACCACCCGTGAGGTCTCCACCCTCCATGGACTCCTCCGCCGGGCCGAGTGGCACATGGAACCGGAACATTCCCCGGATGAAGAGAAATAAGGCGGGATAATTCGGCGTACACGCGTAACCTCCAATGGTTTCAGGTGGGGAGCACGATTATCCTCTCAGGGGGGTAGGGTCGGGAGGGGGCTCTGCCCCCTCCCGGTCCCTCGTCTGCGAGAGGATAGGGTGAGCCGGGCTGCACTGGCAGCTCTGCGGATGGTGCCTGCAACCGGGAGATCCATCCATCCTCCCCCGGGGGACGCCCACGCGGCGGGGGGCGGAGCCCCCCAGGAGCGTTCCACCAGAACAATACCGGGTAACCCCGATTCAGGATCGGATGAACCATGAATGGTGCGGGAGGGGGCATGGCCCCCTCCCGGTCCCTCCCCCCTGAGGATATCCGCTTCCATCCTTTTTTCCCGTGAAGACCCGGCGGAAAACCGACGTGCGTCGCAGGGTGATCACCAGCATTATTGCCCACCGGTTCTGAAGTGTACAGGATGATCCTGGTCGACTGGCAGATCCGGGACCGCATCGCCCGGGGCCATATCCGGGTGGACCCCTACGACCCTTCTCTCGTCCAGCCCAACTCCCTGGACATCCGGCTGGGGGACCATTTCGTCTGGTACGAGCCGGGGGATGAGGTCATCGACCCCTACGAGAAGGAGTCAGTCACGGCCAGAGTCCAGGAGGTGCGGGCACCCTCCCTGGTGCTCCCGCCGGGGCTCTTTGTCCTTGCAGAGACCCTGGAGGCCATCACCCTTCCCGACAATATCGTGGCCTCCATCGAGGGCAAGTCCAGCGTCGCCCGGCTGGGGGTCGAGCTCCACCAGACCGGCGGCTGGATCGATGCCGGCTTCTCAGGGAGCATCACGCTGGAGATGTGCAACGTGAACCAGCGGCCGGTGCGGATGTACGCCGGGATGCCCATCGGCCAGCTGGTCTTCTACACGACGGAACGGGCCGAGGAGCCCTACAACCTGAAGAAGGACGCCAAGTACCAGCACCAGCGCCAGGCCACCCTCTCCCGCTACCCGGAGAACGTGAAGAAGCGGGAGAAGTAGGCTTCTCTTTTCACTGCGGGAACCCTGTTCTTTCGATATTCCGACTGGTGGGACGCTCCAGGGGCTATCGCCCCCGAAGCGGGGGCTCCCCCCCTCCCCTGCTGCGTGATCCCTGATGAAGGTATTCGTGTGAAACCATCTCGTTAATATCCCCAACGGTAAGGATCAAGGTGGGGCGAGAGGGGCATGAGAAAATCATTCGTCATATTGTTGATATTCTCTATCATGCTGGGGGTATGCGGTACCGGTTGTCTGCAATCCGAAGAAGAGAGGGAACGAGCCAATATGAAAAAAATAGAGGAAGCGATGAGTTCCGTTTGCCAAGGACAGGGAGTTGCCGAAGCTGCTACCTATACAAAGACTAGCGGGTTACATCCGATTATTGTCGATGCGGATTTTGCCCCATTTGACTATCGAGAGGAATGGCTACCAAAATCAATAGCCGAAACCCAACTGGTTGCATGCGTTGTTGGATATAATAGGTTCTGGGAAAATTATTCAACTTGCGGCGGGTATAGCCGCAACTTGTATAAGGGACCGTATTATACCGTCCTATCACAAAGACATTATATGAACGCTCAATTGAGAGAAGCAAAAACAGGAAAATTGATCCAGGAGATAAAAATCTATGGTGATCCCCCGCGTTGTCCGGTATCCATAGAAAGTACTGAAGATATCGTACGGGGTGACTGCGTAACTGATGACCAGATTAACAATGTGTTACAATCCTATGTTGTAGTTTAGACGATACGGACTTTCCCGCATATCCTTTTTTTTCTTCGATAGAGAATTACTTTCACGATACCCAGGTACCAATATCAATATATGTCCACCATACTCGAGATTCAGGGCGGGAATAACGGCGGCCGCTCCCCTCCGCGTGAGGATAGGTCAGGTCAGGGATTTTCCATAAACCAACAGGTCCGAAAATCCCGACCAACTGGAGGGATGCCCACGCGGCGGGTCGGGAGCCCCCAAGAGCGTCCTACCATTACGATTCGACAAAACATGACATTACTGGCAACTGCGACCGCGGCCTGGTGAAACGCTCCAGGGGGGACCTGGCGGTCCCCCCGCCGCGTGGGCGCCCCCCCACCAGTACCTGCACCCCCCGCAGAAAGTTTAAGCCAGGTAGAACTCAGCTTCACATAGCATAGGGTGAACCGCTCTGCAGGTGGTGCTCTCCAGGGCGAGAGAGGATTCCCACAGTCTGGCATCAGCGCTGGTGGTGAGACGGCCATGGCCACACCTGATCCCCTCATCGATGGGGTAATGATTCTCGGTTTTTTGCTGATCGTATCCATTTCCGCCGTCTTCTTCGGGAGATACCTGGCCCGGGTCTATTCGGGAGTCCTTTCCCGCGGGATCCCTGGGCGGATCGAGAGGCTGACCTACCGTATCATCGGAACGGAACCGGACGGGGAAACCGGCTGGCAGGGTTATGCGAAGGATATGCTCCTCTTCAATGGGATCGGATTCGGGGTGCTGCTCTTCCTCCTCCTGGTACAGGGGTTCCTCCCCCTGAACCCGATGGGATTTCCCGGGTTCCCGCTCCACCAGGCCCTCAACATTGCCACGAGCTTTGTGACCAATACCAACTGGCAGGTGTACAGCGGGGAGACGGCAGCCAGTTACCTGACGCAGATGGCCGGGTTCACGGTCCAGAACTTCCTCTCTGCCGCCACGGGTATCTCCGTGGCCATCGCGGTCATGAGGGGAATCACCCGGCGGACCACGGACCGTATCGGCAACTTCTGGGTGGACATCACACGCACCGTACTCTACGTCCTCCTCCCGGTGGCCTTCGTTGCCGCGCTGGTGCTGGCATCCCAGGGGGTCATCCAGAACCTGGATCCCTATGTTGAGGCCAACGGGGGTCCGGCCGGTCCCCAGCTGATCGCCATGGGACCGGTCGCATCCCAGGAGGCCATCAAGGAGCTGGGCACCAACAGCGGGGGTTTCTTCAATGCCAACGCGGCCCACCCGTACGAGAACCCGAATCCTTTCACCAACCTCTTCGAGATCTTCCTGATCCTGCTCATCCCCGCATCCCTCCCCTTCACCTTCGGGGAACTCTGCGGGAACAGGAGGGAGGGTATGGCCATCTTCGTGGCAATGCTGGTCCTCTTCCTCCTGGCCTTCGCTGGCCTGTATGCCGCCGA
>JAJRCY010000005.1 GCA_028678715.1 Methanomicrobiales archaeon
AGGGAGTACCGGACCGGTTCCAGGGCCGGGATGGGCTCCCGATAGGAAGGATGGGGAAGCCGGGTGTAGGGGAGTTCGTACACCAGGTCCATCTCTTCCGGGGAGAAGGGCATGGCGGGCCGGGTCTGGACGATCACGCTCTTCGGGTGCGGCTGGGCCACGCACCTTCCGTGGACCGGGTCCTGCTCCCCTGCATGGAGCCGGAAGGCCTCCGCGTATCTCACCCGCTCCCGCAGGATCTCCCCGTACGAAGGGAGGAGCACGCACCTGTCCCTGGGGTGCTCCCGCCACTCCGGGAGCGTGTACTTCGCCGCGGTCCCCGGTATCTCCCGGAGCCGTTCCACGGCCTTTCCCCGGTCCAGCCCCTCTGCGATGGCCAGCACTTGGCGCTCACCCATCCCGTACACCAGGAGGTCGGCAGGGGCGTCGGCCAGCACCGACTGCCGGAGGGAATCGGACCAGTAGTCGTAGTGGGCGAACCGGCGCAGCGAGGCCTCGATCCCGCCCAGCACCAGGGGGATCTCCGGGAAGAGTGCATGGAGCCGATCGGCATAGACGAGCACCGCCCTGTCCGGCCTGCGGTTCGAGGCCCCGCCCGGCGAATATGCATCGGTGCTGCGCCTCTTTCTGGCAGCCGTGTAATGGTTCACGAGACTGTCCACGTTCCCCGAGGAGATACCGAAGAAGAGCCGGGGCTTCCCGAGCCGGGTGAAGTCATCCCCCGAAGTCCAGCCGGGCTGGGCGATGATCCCCACCGTCCACCCGGCCGCCTCCAGCACGCGCCCGATCACCGCCGTGCCGAAGGAGGGATGGTCCACGTAGGCGTCGCCGGTGACCAGGATCACATCGAACCCGTCAATGCCCCGGGCTGCCGCCTCTTCCCGAGACATGGAAAGGGGGCGGGGATCGCACGATGCGGGGTTGATGCGCAGGGTCTCTGACATCAGAGAAAGGGGGGAACCGGGGGCGTGCCCCGGTATTCAGATGAACCGCTCAAACCGTTCCTTCGTTGCCTTGCAGACAGGGCAGACCTCGGGAGGGTCCTTCCGGGCACAGAGGTACCCGCAGACCCGGCACCTCCAGACCGGGTAGGCCAGGCCCCCGATCGTGGTGGTCCGCACCTCGCGGATGACGGCCTGACGCTGATCCGGGGACGGGCGGCGTTCCGGTACCGGCCGGAGCTGCTGCTTTCCCGTGAGGATCGCTCCGGAGACGTAGAGGGCACAGTAGCAGGCGTCGTACTCGGTGAGATCCGGGTCACGGTAGTCGCAGGGGCAGATGATGTCGAGATCCTTCGACCTGCTCCTCGACGCGAGCCGGCAGGGGCAGGAGGCGTAGCCGTATCGTGCCGTATTCACGAGAAGGCCCCGCACCAGGTCCCGGGTGAATGCCCGGTCAGGGTTCAGGTGGTATCCCCCCTCTTCCGCCTCCCGGTGCAGCCGCTCGTGGAGGGCGCTCACCTCGTCTTCCGTCGGCATCCGCGGCGCGGTCATGCCAGCGCCTCCCGGATCTCGGCCTCCCGGAACCCGACAATGCACCGCCTTTCATCGATCACCAGCGTGGGGAACGACCCCTTCGGGTTGAACCTGAGCACCTGGTTCATCGTCTCCTCCATCTCTTTCTCTGGCAGCAGGTCCACAAAGACATAGCTGTGGTCCACTCCCAGGCTGGCCAGGAGCTCCTTCGTCTTCTTGCACCAGACGCAGGTGGAGAGGGCATAGAGCATCACCTTCCCCCGCGTCCTGCCGCTGACATGAACGATCTCCACAGTGATTCCGCTCCGGTACTGCATTGATCCTTCCCTCCTGATCAAGATTTTCCCTCACCATCCCTCGGAGCATCCCGCACGGAGAGAGGCCCGGCTGCGCCCTCCGGTCCATCCCGGGGGACCGGATGAGCAGGGGCTGTCCCCATTCCACCACGTTCTTATATCGCGGGAAAGAACACGGGTACGGGAGTTCCGGAACGGATGGGGAGATCAGGCAGGGGCCCGGTGAAGCGCGGCGTCAGCGAGTTTGTCGCCATCCTCGAAGGGTATGACTTCTTCCGGTGGTCCCGGGAACACCTGACGGCCACTACGAACCTGATGCTCGCACTCTCCGTCGCCACGCTCCTCCTCACGTGGTATTCCCTCCCCGGATGGGTCACGGCCGAAAGTGGCACCGGCAGGTACCTGGTGTACCTGTCGCTGCTCCTCTTCGGGCTCTCGGCCGCGCTCTTTGCCCTCTTCCGGGCGGTCCTGTACTTCATCGAGCACCTGATGGACCAGTCCGTGAACGCTGCAGAGGGGATCTCCGGTGCCCCGCCCAAGGCCATGAGGGGAAAGAGCAGGGACGAGGTGGTGGACTCGGTCTCCTTCCGGCTCCAGCGGTCCATCGGGCTCTGGTGGAGGGCACGGACCCTGGCCATCCATTCCGCGCCGGTGCTGATCCCTGCGGTAATCTTCTACCTGCTGGGGATTGCGTGCCTGGTGATCTTCTTCGTAGCCGTCCTGTGAAAAATCCCCTCACACCGGTGCGACCAGGTCCGGCCCGTCGTAGGCAGGGCTGTTCACCTTCGGGGAGACCCGGTACACCTCCAGCGTCCCGTCGGGAAAGGGGGCAAGGATCTCCGCGATGGCGGCCGGCTCCAGCGGCCGGGACTGCAGCCACCGCTCCTCATCCTCCTCCCGGAGGATGGCCGGCATCCGGTCATGGAGGGAGGAGAGGGTCCGGTTGGGGGCGGTGGTGATGATCGTGAAGCTCCTCGTCTCCCCTCCCGCCGGGTCTCTCCACACGTCGTAGATACCGGCGAAGGCAAAGAGGGCCCCGCCTTCCAGATGGACGAAATAGGGCACTCTGATGCTCCCCTCCTTCTTCCACTCGTAGAAGCCGGTGGACGGCACCAGGCAGCGGTGATGCTTCAGCGGGCCCCGGAAGGTGGGCCGTTCCGACAGCGTCTCGGCGCGGGCATTGATGGGCTTTCTTGCGGCCTGCAGGTCCTTCGTCCAGGAAGGGACCAGGCCCCACCGCATCATTTCCATACGGTTGCTTCCCTCACGGGTGACGACCGGTATCTCCTGTGACGGGGCGACGTTGTACCGGGGGAGGGGGAGCGGCACCCGCTCCGTCACGTGGAACCGTTCAAAGAGGTCAACCAGGGGGGCGATGGTGAACCTTCCGCACATAGTGAGGGGTGGGGCGAGGGCAGGATAAGGGTTGCGGGAGGCACTTTCACTCTCCGGCCTCCGCACCCTTATGGGTGTGGCCCTGCAGAGTGGGGGTACCCGGCCATCCTGCCCCGGGGGGAGGCCGGCCGGGAGGAGACATATTCCAATGGATGAAAGCAGGGAGAGTATCAGGATTGGCGTGAAGAAGACAGGCATGCGCTGGCAGCGGGCCCGCGAGACCCTGGACCGGGAGGACCGGCCCTATGCCGACCGGTTGACGCGAATGGCCGAGGCACATGCCGGCCGGGGGGCATCCGCCTTCGAGGATCCCCTGGAAGCAGCCGTCTACTCGGTCTTCCTCGAGATGCTGAAGGAGCTGGAGCGGAAGAAGGACCGGGGGGAGGGGATCCGGGCAGGATAGGATGCCGGCTCCAGACCCGACCCCATTTATGACGATGGTGAGGTACCATGAGAGAGGGATATCCCGTCAGGTTCGTGAGATATTTGCGTGGTGGGACGCTCTCGGGGGCTCCGCCCCCTGCCGCGTGGGCACCCCCCGTCGGTTTCCTGCCACAAGGAGATACCCGATGAAACCAGTGAAAAACCGAACAACAGCCCTATCCTCACGGGGGTGGGACCGGGAGGGGGCTTGCCCCCTCCTGTCACCCAACCAGGTATGCACGGATGGGGTAATAGAAATGCCGTGGTGAGAATCGACCGGTATGGGCTCTACTGAACTGTCCCCCCATCATCCCCCGCAGCACCATGGAAGGAGGAGGGCGAGGAGGACGACGGCGATGGCCCCTGCCGTGAGCCCCACCGCCATCTCCCGGTACCTCCGGCCGGTGATGGATTCCCCCAGGATGTAGAGGGCGGTGACCGTCATCACCAGTCGGGAGAGCTGGGGGATGAGGGCCAGCCCGTTCCAGCCGGTGGAGAGCATCGGGAGGGTGCCGAAGAAAAGCAGCGGGAGGACTGCCGCGTTCTGGAGCGTTTTTCGTTCCGCGAGGAGGACCGCCGCCGTGAACCACTGGATGGGGGCGGTGATGCCCTGCGCCAGCCATATGAGGGGAGGGAGGCCCTGCAGGACCAGGAGGACCACTGCAGAGAGGATCCCGAATGCGGTGTTCAGGATCGCGAGCACCGTCCGGTCGCGCCCCTTTCCCGAAAAGGCCATGCGGAGGCTGCCCCCTCCCCGGGTCTGCGTGCGTCCGGTCACCGGTTCACCCTGTTCCCGGGTGGATCCGGCATGGATCAGCATAATCCTTCTGCCCGGGGGCATCTCCTGCAGGGCTCCAAAGCATGATATACCATCACGGCGCACCCAGTCTCCGGAAGTGAAGGTGCAATGGCGCTCCCCCGGTTCCCCGCCATCCCTGTGCTGGCGATCCTCAGTCTGTTTTTCCTCGCCTTCCTCCTCGCCAGCGGCTGCATGGAGAGCGATGAGGTGCGGTCGCTGCGGGCCGTGGAGGTGAGGGAGTATCAGGGCGAGAATCTCGGCTCTGTCGGGGATTTCCGCGAGAACTCCATCCGGGGTCCCCAGGAGGTCAACATCACGGGCTACCGGCTGGTGATCGACGGTCTCGTGCAGGAACCGAAGAGCTACTCCTATGACCAGGTGCTCTCCGGGTTTCCTGCCTACCGGAAGGTGGTGACCCTCTTCTGCGTGGAGGGATGGGACGTCCGGATCCTCTGGGAGGGGGTTCTGATCCGGCACCTGATCGCATCGGCCGGTGCCGATCCCGCGGCAAATACCGTGATCTTCACGGCTGCGGATGGCTACACCTCCTCTCTCCCCCTGGACTACCTGGTGGAGAACGATATCCTCCTCGCGTACCGGTTGAACAACGTGACCCTGCCCGCGGAGCGGGGCTTCCCCTTCCAGGTGGTGGCAGAGGACCGGTGGGGATACAAGTGGGTGAAGTGGGTGACCCGCATCACGCTCTCCGATGACCCGGAGTACCGGGGCTACTCGGAAAGCCGGGGCTACGCCCAGGGCGGGGAGCTGAACCTCAGCTTCCGGGGACGGTGATCCTCCATGCGGCCACTGTACCGGAGGCTCGTCTCCTGGACGCTCCTTGCGCTGGCCCTCCTCCTGGTTCTCACCGGTCTCGGTATCACGGAGTTCCGCACGGTGGAGCCCCTCACCTTCGGGCTCCTGGGGAAGAATCTCTCGTTCCAGCTCCATTCCCTGCTCTGGATACCGTTCCTTCTGGTGCTCCTGCTGCACCTGGCACTGTCCTGCAGGGTCCGGCGCTGAAGCTCAGCTGCCGCGGTTGGACTGCCCCTTCTGGGAGTCGTCACCCCTGCATCGGCAGGGAGCATGGTGACGATCAGCGGGAAGGTCATCGATGACAAGGGGAATGCCCTCCTGTCATCAACTGAGTGCCGGTCGGCACGGAGGAGCAGGAAAAAAAAGATACTTGAGATCTGGTGCGTTCCGCGATCTGCCTAGACAACCTTCCGCAGCAGGTCGGGGTCCCTCACCTCCGGAGAGATGACGCAGTTTCTCATCCGGATGGCCTGTTCCAGCCGCTGGCCATAGTGCAGCGCGTTCATGAAATTCATGGAGAGGCGCTTGCTCTTCCAGCCACGTTCCAGCCAGGGGATGCGGCAGGACTCCCCGGGAGCCTCCCGGAACACCTGCACCCGCGTGTCCCCCACCTTGCCCTGCGTGACCCTGCCCTTGCGGTCACGGTAATCGTAGGGACTGTGGGCTTGAACGGTCTGGATGACGATCGATTGCGCCGGTAGAGCGCGGTGGCTCACCAGCTGAAAAGAGCTATGAGGCCCAGGATCTTCTTCTTCGCCAGATTCCATAATGGTTCTCTCACCTTTGGGAAGGTACCATTACTCCATTGGCACAGCCCGCACCCCGACCAATCCTCTTCTTTCCCGGATCCGGGGCACGTTCTGTTACCAATGGAATATCTCGCAGCACCGTTTAAAAAGATTACGGGTCCGGGGCGAAAATTGCGGGCAATTCAGGCCTGTTCACAGCGAGCGGGCGCGGTCCACGCGCACCTCACTCCGCCCCTTCGCCCGTACTAGAGAACCCTCTCACCACGTCACCGGTCACTGCATCCAGGAACACGCTCCGCCTGGTTCCCCCGGAGGCAAAGACCACCTCCCAGAGCGGGTAGGTGAAGGGGGTGATCCCGGTCACCTCCGCGGTGGGCTCCACGGCCTTCAGGGCATTCCGGACCTGTTCCTGGGTGATGACCGTCTCCCGGATCCTTCCCCTCACCGGCCCCAGGGGGAGGGGCGGCACGGCCCGCAGTGCAGCAAGGCGGGGGAGGTGGACCCGCAGGAGGGGCACATAGACGATGGCACGGCCGGCCTTCCCCGCATCGGTGGCGGCTTTCCGCCCCTGCAGCTCCCGGAGGGCTTCCCGGACGGCCGTGAGGTCGCGCTGCAGGAGAGCTCCCAGCTCGGCGGCGGTGGCACCGTCAGAAGGCAGGGCCTGCACCAGCCGGATGGCGTCGGTGGAGAGGCCAATCACTTCCGAGAAACCGGGCCGCACCCGGAACCCCTTCCGAAGGTCCAGGAGGTGGGCGCCCACGCCCTCCAGCTGGAAGGTGAGGACCCGGGGCGCCCGCCGCAGGATCCCACCCAGATACCTTGCAGCGACAGTCAGCACCGGCCAGTGAACGAGCGTGCAGGAGGCCATCCGCTCGTCGGTACGGCTGAGGAGCCCCGGGGCCTTCCGGAACTGGGAGGCCAGGATCAGGGCCCGGTCCTCGGTCACCGCGGGCGGGATCCCTCTCCGCTGCACCGCAGCGGGTGGAGTCCCGGTCCCCGGCACGGGGTGTCCGCGGGGTGTCCGCGGGGGTTCCTGTGCCGCAGCTGCCGCGGCCGGGGCGGCCGTCAGGACCGCCGCATCCCGGGGCTCGGGGCCATGGGGCTGGAGGGGCGGTGTCACCCCCTTGTGGACGGTCTCCCGGCGCCCGAAGCGCATCCGGGTCCGCTCCCGGAGGAAACGGCCCATCACAAAGAACTCCCCGGGCTCCAGGGAGGCCAGGCTCTCCACCTCCTCCCGGGAGGAGAAGAAGAGGTCCACGGCTTTTAAGTCGTTCTCGATGGAGAGCTTCCCCAGCATCTGGTTGTTGCACTGGGAGAGCACGTTCTTGTTGACGAGCGCCGGCCGCTGCGTGGCCACGAGGAGCCCCAGGCCGCGCTTGCGCCCCCGGCGGGAGATCTCCTCGATCTTCTTCAGGGAGTCCCTGGACTGGGGGATGAACTTGTCCGCCTCCTCCAGGATCAGCAGGTACGGGATCTTCAGCAGGGACTCGATCTCGTAGAGGGCTTCGGCAAGGAGGGTGACCTTCTCCCGCATCTCGGCCTCCGAGACATCGAAGATCACCGGCGTGCCGTTCACGACTGCCCGGGTGAAGAACTCCCGCACGTCCAGCTTCTGGATGTCCTGGTCGCACCGGTCGTCTCTCCCCACCCACTGGATGGGGTACCGGTCCTTGAGGGAGAAGTACTCCCCTTCGGTATCCACGATGCAGAATCCGATGCCGGCCGCGCAGAGCCGCTCGCAGAGCACCGCGATCGCCCAGCTCTTCCCGGCCCCGGACTGGGCGATCAAACAGGTCCTGCCTGTGACCAGCTCCTGGGCGTCGATCGCGACATCATGGCCGCCCGCGGAACCGATGGCGAGCTGCATGAAGCTAAGAGAGGGGCACTATCAGATAAAGGTGCATCCCGGATCGGGCGGATGATGGGAGGGATGTGCCGTGAAAAAACACGGGATCTGCGGTGTGGGATGAGGATAGCCCCCACTGACTTACCGGATGCCTCAGACACAGGTGGCCGGAAATATCAGAGAGGAGCGGTAGCATCCTGCCGATCGAACATCGCCCTGAGCCAGAGCTCGGTGCAGGCGATCCGCCAGAATTCCTGCGAGTAGGGGGCCCTGCCTTCCAGGTACCTGCGGTACTCTGCTCTCACGGCCTCCGCGTCCCAGTAGGGCCGGGACGAGAAGGACGCCGACGAGAATATCTCCAGGACCCGCGGTGCCAGCGCCTCCTTCATCCAGACTTCCTCGGGGGTGACAAAGCCCATCTTGTCCATCCGGCACCGGATCTCGTCCGGGACGATCCCCCGGATCGCCTCCCTGAGGATCCTTTTCGTGACCCCGCCCTGGATCCGCCGGTGCAGGGGCTGTGCGGCCAGGAACCCGGCCACCTGGTGGTCCAGGTACGGGACCCGGGACTCGATGGAGAATGCCATGGCGTTGCGATCCTCCCAGTGGAGGAGGGCGGGGAGGTTGGTGGAGAAGATCTCCCGGTACAGGACCTGGGGGAGGGAACCCCGGTACCGGAGGATCTCTTCCGGAGTCCCCAGGATCAACGACCTCCGGCGCCGCCGCACCAGGAGCTGGGCAATGCCGTCCCGTACAAAGCCGCGGTGGTACCGCAGGATCCCGGCCGCTTCAAGGAGCGCGGCGAGGAGGTGCCCGGCAGCGAGGAGCCCCCTTACGTGGCTCCACTGGTACCCGATATAGCCGGCCAGCTGCTCGTCGGCACCCTGCCCGTCCAGCACCACCTTCACCTGCCGGGCGGCGAGCCGCATCACGCAGTACTGGGCATAGATGGAGAGGGAGGCAAAGGGCTCGTCCTGCACCTCCAGGAGCCGGGGGAGGTCCTGCCAGAAACCCTCCGGGTCCGGCACAACCCGGTGGGCGTCCACACCGGTCCGGGCCGCCACCAGGTCCACATAGGCGGACTCATCGAAGCGACGGTCGGCAAACCCGGCAGAGAAGGTCTTCTGCCGCTCCCCCACCGATGCCGGGTGCTCCTCCCGGACCAGGCCGTTGATGAGCACCGTGAGGGTGGAGGAGTCGATCCCGCCCGACAGGCAGGTGCCCAGCGGCACATCGCTGCGCAGGTGGATCCGGACCGCGCCGCGGAGCACCTCCAGGAACTCCCGGGCTGCCACCCGGTCCTCATCCCTGCCACCCCCATTCCTCTCCTCCCTGATGGCGAGATCCCAGTACCGGACCGGTCCCTCCATCCCCCCCTTCTTCACCACCAGGTAGTGGGCCGGGGGGATCTGGAGGATGCCGTCCACCATGGTCCTCTCCGAGTGGTCCGAAACGCCCCAGGCAAGGAAGGTGAGGAGCGTGCGGTCATCAGGGCGCTGGCCCACGCCGGGATGTGCCCGCAGGGCCTTGATCTCGGAGGCAAAGAGAAAGGAGCCGCCAGGGAGGGCGTAATAGAACGGCTTGATACCGAACCGGTCCCGGGCGCAGAAGAGCTGTTCAGCGCGGGAATCACAGAGGGCAAAGGCCCACATGCCCCGGAGCCGGGAGAGGCAGCCGGCCCCCCACTCCCGGTACGCATGCAGGATCACCTCGGTGTCGCTGGCGGTCCGGAACCGGTGGCCCAGGCGCGTGAGTTCCTCCCGGAGTTCCAGATAGTTGTAGATCTCGCCGTTGTAGACGATCCGGAGGGTGCCATCGTCGGTGGCCATGGGTTGCGCCGCAGCCTCCGAGAGATCAATGATCGCGAGCCTCCGGTGGGCGAGCCCGAGGGGACCCTTGACGTGGAACCCCTCGCCGTCCGGTCCCCGGTGCCGGATCCGGGCTGCCATGGCCCGGAGCAGCGCCGTATCCGCTTCACTGCCGTCGAGCACCAGCTGGCCTGCGATCCCGCACATCGGTACTGAGGTGCACGCCAATGGTGATAAAGGCGGGTGAAAAGGAGGGAGACTGACCCGATCGCGAATCCTGCCACAGCCCAAGGCCCGGATGAACAGGGATGTGCCACCGCGTTCCCGCCCGGGTCCTCCCCGGGCCAGAGAAGAAAGATCAGGGAGGAACCCTCCTGGGGCCATATCCTCGCGGGGGGTGGCGGACTACCTGCATCTCGCATCCGAGATCCCGCGTGCAGGACCCCCCGGCTCCCACCGTACCCTTTTTGCTCCGGCGCCTTGAGAGAGAATGTGGGACAGCCCGGTGGATGATTCCCATGCATCCTTCCTCGTGGCCGGATGCCCTGCCCGGCATCCTTGACCGCATCTCGGCCGAAGGCGCAGCTGTCGATCGCCCTCGCGTCCGCACCCCGGTCACCGCGTATCTCGTCCCGGCTGACGATCGCTCCGCAATCCAGTTCAGCGTGCCGGTGGTGGTGGGGCGGAGGATCCTGGAGGAGTTCCCCCTCGATCCGGCGGGTGCGGACGGGGCGGTGGCTGCCCTCATCGAGCACCTGAAGCAGCGCGTGCCGCAGGTCCCTGACATGGGCCCGCTGGCCGGGGCAGGCACCCGGTTCCCCGGGCGGTACAGGGACGGCGTGGAGCCGTATACCGTGATCCGGTCCCCTTCCGCGATGGCCGAACCGCTCTGGAAGGCGGATCACCGGAACTTTGCCGGCCCGGAAGGGCTTTACCTGACGCTCCGGGGTGCCCTCCCGTACCCCAGTCCCCCCCACCAGGAGGGGATCCGGCAGGTGACAGAATGGCTGGAAGCGCTCCTTGCTGCCACAGCCCGGGAGGTGTTCCACGCGTCCCCTGCTCCGCTGGAGGAGGAGTGGCGGAACTCGCTGGACCAGAAGGTGCTCCGGGACGCCCTCCCCGGCCTCGGTCTGGTCTCCTTCCTCGGGGACGGGGCCCTGCCTGCACGGGGATTCACCCACTACCGGTGCTTTCCCCGCGTGGCAGGGCCAAAGGAAGGGGTATCGGTACCCTTCCGGTGTCCCCCGGAGCTCGGGCCGGTGGAGGTGGAGCTGTCGGCCTCCGGTGGCACCATCACCGGCCTCGGGATCCGCCGGAGGGAGGTGATGGCCATCACCGGCTCGAATGCGGAGGGGAAGAGCACGCTTCTCTCGGCGGTGTGGTGCGGGCAGGACGATCACCTGCGCGGCGACGGGCGCGAGCACATCGTGACAGTACCGAACGTCGCGACGGTCGAGGCAGGGTGCCAGGGACTCTTCCTTGCGGACGTGAGCCTCTTCTTCCGCCGCCTCCCCCCCGGTCTCTCGGGCACGCCAACCGCAGTCAGCGGGCAGGGGAGTGCCTCTCTCGTCATGGCCCAGCAGCTTCAGCGTGCCGTCCGGGTGGGGGCGCCCCTCTGCCTCTTTGACGAGGACCGGTCGGCCCCCAACCTGCTGGTGCCCAGCTGCGTGCAGGGGGACGAGGTGATGGTGCTCTCCCGGATCCTTGCCTCGCAGCGGGACGCCATGGGAGACACCGCCCTCCTCTTTGCGGCCGGTGCCCTCGACATCCTGGTGGCCCGGGCGGACCGGATCCTGCTCCTGGAGGGGCATGCCGCACACGCGATGAACCCGTCTGAATTCCGCAGGCGCCTCAGGGGGCACCTGGCTGACGTGATGGAGTCGCTGCGCGCGGATGCGGTCGAGGAACAGGATGCCGTGGATCTGAAATCAGGAGTTACCACCTGTCGTCTATCCTCATGGGGGGAGGGGCCGGGTGGGGGGTCTCCCCCCTCCCGCTCCCATCCCGACGAAGGTTGAGATGGGGTGAATTCCCACTCTTATCTCAATAGGCTCGGTATCCAGAATTGAGTTCTACTGTTCGGGAGGGGGAGACCCCCTTCCCGCGCCCACCCCCCGGGAGGATGGTTGGGTCATTCGGTTTCTGGGAATCTCCGGATGTACCGGCACAAGGTTACTGGAGGGCCGGGATTCAGTCAAACTCCCCTGCCACAATGCAGGAGAGGGAACTCCCCGGGGGTGGGGGATGGTCGGGGGAACCGGTGGTGATGCGCTCCTCCCCGTACCCAGCCGGTCGCAGACCGCGATACGGATCCTGCCCGGGAGATCCCGGAGCGCCCCGGCCAGGGTGGCCGGGTCAAACCCCGGGTCGGTGAGGAGGAAGACCACACGGCCCCTTCGGATCTCCCCTGCCGCCCGGTCCACCGCCTCCGCATGGTCCTTCGCGTGGGCGTCCACCACTGCCATGCGGGTGAGGGGGATGCCCAGGCGGGCGGCCGCCACCTGCAGGGAGGAGATCCCCGGGATCACCTCGCCGCCCCGCCGGCCCAGGCCGGCCAGCATCGGGTCGCCGGTGGAGAGAATGACGGCCTGCGGGGGGAGATCCTCGAGAGCGCCGTAGTCCCGGATCTCCACCACCCGGCACCCTTCCGGGATGTGGGTGCGTGCGAGAGTAATCGCCCTCCGGGACCCGTGGATCTCGGTGGCCGCCCGGATGGCCCGGATCGCCTCTTCGGTGAGCATCCCCGGCCCGCAGCCCACGCCCACCACCTTCATGGCAGTCCCCCCAGCACCCGTCCCTGGCGGTCCACGATCACGACGGTGACTCTGGGGTGGGAGGCCCGGAACCGGTCCACCGCCTGCCGGAGCAGCCGCGGGAACTCCGGCCGCAGTTCCAGCTCGGCGACCGTGGCACAGCCGGTCCCCTCCAGGATGGAGGGGTCAAGGAACCGCAGGATCAGGCCGGGGAGGCCGCAGAGGGTCACCTCGCCCCGGGCGGCGTCCAGCGCCTCCGCGATTCTTCCCCCGGCCAGGATCACCTCCCGGTCCGGATAGAGCATCCGGGCATACCGGAGCCCGATCCGGCCGGTGGTGATGACCGGCCGGTCGGCAGCGGCCACCCGGTCCCGGACCGACTCGGCCAGGTGATCATCCCAGGGCTCCACGAGACCGGTGGTCCCCAGGATCGAGATCCCACCCTCGACACCCACCCGGGGGTTCAGCGTCCGCACCGCGAGGGCCTTTCCCTCCGGCACCGACAGGGTGACCATCACCCCCGGGATCCCTGCCATCAGGGCCGCCTTCTTCGCTTCGTTCAGGATGCAGGCCATGGCGGGATCGCTGATGGCGGGATCACCCTTCCTGCGCCCCGGCACCTCCCTCGCGAACCTGCCGATCCCCTCCCCGGCCTCGATTCGTATCCCCCCGGGGGACCGGACGGCCCGGGCATGGATCTCCACTCCGGCGGTCACGTCCCGCGGGTGTTCTCCCGCGTCCTTGGTGCAGGCCGCAGAGCCTTCCTTCCCCCGGACCGGGAGGGTGACGATGAGTCCGCAGGGGATCCGGATCTCGACGGAGGAGACAGGGCTCCGGAGGGAGAGGATCGCGGCCTTTACCGTCGCCGCCGCGGTGGTGCCGGTGGTGTAGCCCCGCCGGAGCACCTTCCCGGACGAGGTGAGGACGCCGAGCCCCGAGGCTGCCAGTGCCCGGTCCTCTTCCGACCTGCAGGCCCGGACCCACTCCTCCGGGTACGGGAAGTCAGTGACCGGGTCCCGCATGGCTCTGCTCCGAAAACAGGGTGATGATCTCGTTCACCGCCGCCACCGCCACCGGGGTCCCCCCGCGGGTCCCCTCGGTGGAGATCGAGGGTACCTCCAGGGTCCGGAGGAACGCTTTCGACTCGGCAGCATTGACAAATCCCACTGGCGTCCCGATCACGACCGCAGGTCTCTTCCCGTTCCGGATCAGGTCGCAGACCACCTGCAGGGCGGACGGGGCGTTCCCTATCACGACGATGGCCCCGTCCAGATTCGGGCCGAGGGAGAGAAACCCGGCCGATGTCCGGGTGATGCCGCGTTCCCTGGCCAGATCCGCCCCGTGGTCCAGTGCCACGCAGATCCGGCTGCGGTGGCCTTTCTTCTGGATACCGGTGGCCACCATCCGGATATCTGCCAGGATGGGGGCTCCCTGTTCCAGGGCCGCAAGGGCCGCGGGCACCGGCCCGTTCCGGAACCGGAGCAGGTCTGCCATGGCATAGTCCCCGACCGCGATGGCGCACCGCTGCCGGATCCGGTCCTCCACCGACCCGTCCCCCACCGCGGCCCGGGCCAGCATCCGGCTCCGTCGGGAGATCCGGTAGCCTTCGGGCGTATCGGCCCCCGGGTCAGTATA
>JAJRCY010000006.1 GCA_028678715.1 Methanomicrobiales archaeon
AGGCGCTCAAGATAGCGGTGGTGGTGGGCGATGACGAGGGTGGGACCGATATGGTTGAAAAAGCCCTCTCGGAAGTACCCCACGTGGGACAGGTAGAAACGATTGCAGTGAACCGGATGATCTGATACCGCTGGTGCGGTCAGTCCCCGAATTCCAGTTTTTCGAGAACCGTCTGCGTGATGGTCCGTATCTTTTCGACGGACTCCCGGAACGCCCGGACCTCTTCCTCTTCGATCCGGATCGGCACCGGGAACACGCCGTTCCGGTTGATTCTCGCGGGAACGCCGATGCAGACATCCCCGATCCCGTGGACTTCCTGGCGGATGTAGCTGGAGACCGTGAGGATCCGGTTCTCGTCGCCGAGGACCGTGCGTACGAGAGTGGCGATGGCCTCGCCGGGCCCGTACGTGGTGGCCCCGCGTTTCCGGATGATCATCTCGCCCGAGCTCTTCACCGTGTTGAGCATCTCCTCCATGGGGATCTGGGTGAAGGCAGGCAGGTTATTGATGGTGATCCCGCCGACCGTGGTCGCAGACCACAGCGGAACCATGGAATCCCCGTGCTCCCCGATGATCCGGGTGTGGACCTCGGAGACGTGGACCCGGAAGAAGTCGGCAAGGAGCGATTTCAGCCGCATGGAGTCCAGGTGGGTGCCCAGCCCGAAGACATGCTCCGGCCTCATGCCGGAGTACCGGAGGGCCACCGATGTCATAACGTCCACAGGGTTCGTCACCATGAAGATGAGGGCGTCAGGTGCGACCCGGCCGATCGTCTCGGCTGTCGATGCGACGATTCTGCCATTCTGGAGCGCCAGGTCCAGGCGCGTCTGGCCGGGCTGCCGTGCGATCCCCGCGGTGCAGACCACGATATCCGATCCCCGCACGTCGTCCATCTCCACCGACCAGCTGATACGGGTATCCGTTCCCCGGGCGGCAAAGGAGTCTCCCAGGTCCCGGGCCAGTCCGTCCAGCTGGTCCTCGGATCCGGGCCTGCCGATGAGCAGGAGATCCCCCACATGGGGGTCATGGGAGATGGCATGGGCAGCAAACGATCCGATTCTGCCTGAAGCGCCAATGATGGCTACGGTTGCCATGGGTTGATCACGTGGGGACACGTCCTCGGTCGGCACCACGTTCCGCCGGTATCGCGTGCGTCCTTCCTCCACCCCGCTCCCCCGTGGGCGCCGCACGTCCACGGTAGGTCTGCTCCCTTCCGGGCCTGAACCGGTCCCCGCGGCACCAGGTCTCCACCCCCTCCGGGGTCTCGATCCCTGTCCGCCGGCCTCACAGGACGAGGTTTCTCAGTCGGGATACGCGCAAGTTCCGATGGCCGCCTGCGTCTTCCTCAGACTTCGCCCCCCGCATACCGGCGGTTTCGGGTAACAGGTGACGTCGAACCACCCGGGCTAGTCCCCGCAGATCCTTAGGGCGCTCATGGAATAAAAGCTAGGGGATGAATGCCTCCCCGCCCACCCGTTCCTGCCACTCCTGCAGGATCCGGCGGTTCACCTCGGGATCCGACTTCCTGAAGAGGTCGATGACGGCAAGGAGGGACTTCTCCTTCGGGATCACCTGTCCCAGTCTCCGGAAATCCCCCTGGTACACCTCGATCTTCTGGGCCCCTTCCGCTTCCGCCACCTTCAGGGGCTCCTTCACCACCGGGTGTTCCTGCAGCTCCCCGTACTCTTTCAGGAAACGGACAGGTTCCACCAGGAGGTGCTCCCGGTTCACCTCGACGTTGTAGGCGGACCAGTAGGCAGCGGCATACCAGGCGTCATTCAGGATCACGTGGCGGACACCGCTGATGGCGCCCAGGATCCCCAGGGTCCCCACGCCGGAGGATGCGTCCACGAAGACCTTCGGCATGGTGTGGCGCAGATGGACGCCCACCGAGACGATCTTGGGATCGTACCCCCGGGGGAACTCGATGTGGGTGAGGGACTGCTGCTTGTAGAGGATCACCGGGCTGTGCTGGGTATAGAAGATGTCAGCCCGCACATCGCACCCGGCCAGGAGCTCGTACACCCGGGGCGGGGCCGTGAGATCCACATCCGCCGCCCCCGGGGTGAAATCCCCGCACTTCACCACGCCCCGGAGCTCCGGGACCTCCCGCATCAGCCGGTCTGCCGTCTTTTTGTCCACGTGGTGGGAGAGGAGGAGGAGGGAGTTCCGGGGGAGGTAGGGGGGCTGGGTCATGGCGAAACCGGGATGGACAAGGGGGATTCCGGCGTCCCGGAGGGGGCTGCTCGCCGCGAGGAGCCCCTCCTGCACCATGATGGAATAGACCTCCACAAAGACGTCATCGATGAACCGCTTCTCGCAGGTGCAGGCCTCGACGATCACGGCATCAGCGGGCAGGGGCTTCTGCTTGTCAAGGATGCGGGGGGTGCACGCAGGACAGGGGGAAAAAACGGTATCCAGGGTATCCAGGAGCTCGTGCGCGTACTGCACGCAGTCCTCACCGCAGACAGGGCACTTCATCATGGGCCCGATGCGATTTGAACGCATGACCGCCCGGTTATGAGCCGGGCGCTCTCACCGGACTAAGCTACGGGCCCTGAGAAAGCAGAGCGCCGCCAACAGGACTCGAACCTGTGACATGCTGGTTAACAGCCAGCCACTCTACCAACTGAGTTATGGCGGCACAGGCGATATGCTTTATTACATCTCCGCGGTGGTTAATGAAACTTTGGAACGGGGTGTTCTGAAGGGTTTGTGACCGTGAAAGGCACGAGAAAATCTCGTATTCCCAGGGAAAAAAATGCCGGGGATTTTCCTGCCCAGCTCCCCCGGTCTCACCGTCGGGCTTTCTTCAGGGCCTGAATCTGCCGGACCAGCTCGTCCAGTTCCCGGTCGACCTCTCCAAGAAGGATCTGTGCCTTGGGGGTTGCCACCGCACCGGAGGGGGAAGCACGGATGTAGCCAAGATGCTCCAGGATCCGGAGGGAGTACCGGATCCGGTGGTAGGGGAGGTCCAGCAGGAGGGAGAGCTTCATGATGCCGATGGGCTCATGCTCCACCACCGCCGTGAGTACCTGCAGGTGCCTCCCCAGCAGGTCCACCTCCCCCTTCAGCTTTGCGAGCATTCCTGACACTCCATTACCGGTGGCATGCTACTTCAATCTGTCCGTCCCCCGCCGGCCCCTGATCCGTCGCTGCCATCCCCGCGGGATTCTTCGGTACTCTTCCGGTGCTCCTTCTCCAGCCACTGTTTGGTCCGCCGGTACAGCCGGATGAAATACAGGAAGAGGCCGGCGGCGGCAACCAGGAGGAGTGCCATCACGGTCCATCCAGCGGATGTGGGCATCCAGAAGAAGAGGAGCACTGCAATGGCGACGAAGATGAGGATGGCGTTGAGAAGAATGGTGAGCTGGATGAACCGGACCTTCAGCTCCCTCTGCGCCGCCTCGTCCATGCAGGATCATTCAACGCGGGGATAAAAGTACTTGTGGGTTCAGCACCAAAGTCCCTCAGGATGGAACCACTGGATGAGGCGATCCGTGCCTCGGGAGCCGCGGCCTACGTGGCGTATGCCTCCTCGGCCGACGCGGACATGCTGTACCTGACCCGGTTCCGCACGACAGACCCCATCGTGTTTCTGAAGAAGCCCGGCGAACGGGGGACCATGGTCGTCTCCCAGATGGAGTACGAGCGGGGAGTCCGGGAATCCACCGCTGCGGTGATGACCCGGGCGGACGCCGGCCTTTCAGAGATCCTCAAGGAGGAGAAGGATCGCACGAGGGCCTACGCCCGGATGATCGCGGGGCTCTCCGGAGGCGAAATACTCGTACCACCGCAGTTCCCGGTGGGCCTTGCCCGGGAACTGGAGCAGTTCCACCGCGTGGCCGTGGACCGGGGCACGGTGGCCGCCATGAGGGCAGTGAAGCGGACCGGGGAGGTGCGGGAGATCCGGAAGGTAGTCCTGGCCGCGGAAGCAGCGGTCTCGAAGGCGATCCGGATCATCGCACGTGCCACGGTGACGGGCGGCATCCTGCACCGGAACGGGAAGCCCCTCACCTCCGAGGCGGTTCGGCAGGACATGCACACGCTCCTCCTGGCCCGCGGGTGCCGGGCCCAGGACACCATCGTGGCCTGCGGGCAGGACTCGGCGGTGCCCCACCTCAGGGGCGCCGGACCCCTGCGTGAAGGGGAGCCCATCATCATCGACCTCTTCCCTCAGGACGAGATCTCGGGGTACTGCGCCGACCTCTCCCGCACGGTGGTGAAGGGTGAACCCGACGTGAAGGTGGCAGAGATGTACCGGGCGGTGCACGAAGCCCAGCAGTTGGCCGCCTCCATGGCACAACCCGGTGTGGAGGGGGCTGCCCTGCACCAGGCGGTGGTGGAGTTCTTTGCAGAACAGGGGTTCGAGAGCAGCACCCGGGGCTTCATCCACAGCCTGGGCCACGGGATAGGCCTGGAGGTGCACGAGAACCCGTCCCTCAGTCCCGGCGGGGGCCCGCTGGAGGCAGGGAACGTCTTCACCCTGGAACCGGGCCTGTACTATCCGGAGGTGGGGGGAGTGCGCCTCGAGGACATGGCCCTCTTGACGCCGCGGGGCTGCACCCTCCTCTCGAAACTGGGGGAGCGGCTGGGCCTATGAACGACCAGGTCCTGGAGGCGTACCGCGAGGCCGGCAGGGTGGCTTCCCGGATCCTGCGGGAGGGGACGGCCATGGTGCGGGTGGACGGGAGCATCCTCGACGTGGTGGAAGCGGTGGAGGCCCGGGTCCGGGAGGCGGGGGCCGGGCTCGCCTTCCCCCTGAATCTCTCCCTCAACGAGGATGCTGCCCATGACACGGCCACGCCGGGTGATCCCCGGGTCTTCCAAAAAGGGGACATGGTGAAGCTGGACCTGGGCGTGCAGCTGGACGGTTACATCGCCGATACCGCTGCGACAGTGGACCTGGGGAACAGTCCCCTGCTGGTGGAGGCTTCCCGGGAAGCCCTTGAGGCGGCCATAGCAAGGGTACGTCCCGGTGTCACCACCGGTGAACTGGGGGCAGTCATCCAGCAGGAGATTGAAGGGCGGGGTTACCGGCCCGTGGTAAACCTCACCGGACACGGGCTGGAACGGTACCGGATCCATGCGCCCCCCACCATCCCCAACATCGCCATCCAGGGCGGGGCAGTGCTCCAGGAAGGGATGGCATTCGCCATCGAACCCTTTGCCTCCACCGGCACCGGGATGGTGAGCGACACACCGCGCATCCAGATTTTCCAGCAGGTCGCCGAAAAACCTGTCCGCATGCCCGCGGCGAGGGAGATCCTTGTGCAGGTGCGGGACCGGAACGGCCTTCCCTTTGCCCGGCGCTGGCTGGACGGCTCACGGGTGGAGATCGGTCTCGCCACCCTCGTACGGGCGTCAATCCTCCACGCCTACCCGGTCCTGCATGACCGGCCCGGGTCCCTGGTCTCCCAGGCAGAGCATACCCTGATCGTGACCGCGGAAGGGGCTCTTGTCACCACCCGCTAGGAAACCATTATCGGAGCCCAGGTGATAGAATACTGTTCACACCAATGGTCCCCGATGCAGCACCCGAGACCCTGCAGGTGATGGAGGTCCTCCTCACGGCTGAGGTATTCAACACCACCCCGCAGCTGGATGCAAACGACTTGAACCCCCTCTGCCGGCGCATCTTTGGCATTGGCGAGGGCGGGGATGAGGTGAAGCGGCCGGTTGTGGTACCGGAAGCGGTGCTGCGGCAGGTGCTGGGTATCACCGGCTCCATCGAAAAGGTGAAGCAGCACCCCTTCGTGGAGCAGGAGACCCTGGGAAAGCGGCTGCGGATCTCGGCCCTGGAACCGGCCGCCCGGTGGTTCCTCTCCCACGGGGGCAAGCCCCGCATCAGCGGCAACCCGGCCCTCTCCTGGTTCTTCGAGCATTTTGACTCAGTTTCGGCAGATTACCGGGCAGCACGGCAGGTCAACCCCCGGGTGGAGGACACCCGGCCCTACCTGGACGCCCGGGTGTCCCGGGCCATCGCCGACGACGAATCCCTGCGGTCTTCCATGGAGCTCCTGATCCTCAGTGCCCCGGAGGAGGTGGAGCAGGCCCTCCCGCGCCTGGTGATCACCGACGTGCAGCGCCGGGTCATCACCAAGATACGGGCTGCCATGGAGCATCGGGACTACCTGATCTCCCGGCAGATCCTGGAGGTGGGGAAGCTCCTCTTCATCGGTCCGCCGGGCACGGGAAAGACCTCCCTTGCCCTCGCCCTCTCCCGGGAACTCCACCTCCCGCTGCTGGAGGTCCGGCTCTCCATGATCACCTCCCAGTACCTGGGGGAGACCTCCAAGAATATCGACAGGATCTTTCTGTTTGCCCGGAAACTGGCTCCCTGCATCCTCTTCATCGACGAGTTCGACTTCGTGGCCAAGAGCCGCATCACGGATGACCACGGTGCCATGAAGCGGGCGGTGAACATGCTGCTCAAGAACATCGACCGGGTGAACCTGGTGCGGGACCGGGTGCTTCTCATCGGCGCCACCAACCACCCCCAGCTGCTGGACGACGCGGCCTGGCGCCGGTTCGACGAGGTGGTGGAGTTCCCGCTCCCGGACGAGGGAATGCGGCAGGAGATCCTCGCGTCCGTCACGTCATCCCTGGAGTGCACCGGCGACCTGGTCGCCCTCGCCGGCCGCACCGCGGGGTTCTCCGGCGCTGACCTCCGGGTGCTGGTCAGGGAGGCGCTCCTCTCGGCGCTGGTGCGCGGGGACCGCTGCATTGGCGAGGCGGACCTGGAGAACGGCATCCGGCTCGTTCAGGGAAGGAATCACCTCCGCGGCACGGAATAGCATGCTTCTCACCCTCCTGGGGTCCGGTGACGCGGTGGGGACCCCGAAGGTGGGGTGCCGCTGCCCGGTCTGCACCGAAGCGGTCCGTTCTGGCCGCCAGCGGCTCCGGACCTCCCTCCTCGTCCAGCACGCGGGGAAGACCATCCTCGTGGACAGCACCCCTGACATGCGCCGGCAGCTCCTGGCCGCCGGGGGGCCTGTCGTGGACGCGGTGATCTGGACCCACGGCCACTACGACCACTACACCGGCTACGGCGACTTCTACCGGGTGCAGGACCCTCCCCCTGTCTACGCAGACCCCCGGACCCTTGACTACGCGGCGGAGTACTTCAGTTTCCTCGCCTTTGCCCGCCACCCGGTCGAGCCCTATCATCCCTTCGACCTCTTCGGGATCACTCTGACCCTCGTCGAGATGAACCATCCCCCCGTCTCCGCATGCGGCCTGGTGCTGGAGCACGAAGGATTCCGGGTCGGCTACACCTCCGATACCCTCGCGTCCATTCCCGAAAGGAGCAGGGAACTCTTCGCAGGCGTGGACCTGCTCTTCGTGGATGGGATCGCCCTTCCAGAGATCCGGCTCCACAAGCACATGAACTACGAGGAGGCGTGCCGGTTCGCGGAGACGGTGGGAGCAAAGGACTTCCGGTGCGTGCACCTCTCCCACCTGATCCCCTGGGAGATGCCCCACCAGGGAAGGGACATGGAGTCCTTCGAGTTCTGAATCTGAGGGAAGACGCCGGGATCCTTCTGCAGAGATGGGGAGCAGATTGGGTCCCGAGACCGGTGAAGACTTCCTTTCACGGATGCGAGACGTCATGGTGAGACGCTCTTGGGGGACCGCAGGTCCCCCCCTGGAGCGTCTCACTGGTCGTCTCACCTTGATACAGGACAGGACGGATCCCGGACCGGGAACATCCAAATCCTCTGCATCGGCCGGCCCGGTTCCTTTTTTATATTCAGCCTGCCATGTACAATCGGCATGGAGATCAAGATCCTCGAACTGCGGGCGGACCGGGCACGGATTGTGCTCAAGGGGGAGGGGCACACCTTCCTGAACCTGCTCACCGACGAGCTGCTGAATGACCCGTCGGTGGACGTCGCGCGCTACCTGATGGAGTTCCAGTACTCAGACCCCGAGCTCCTGATCACCACGGACGGGAAGAAGGGGCCCATCGAGGTGCTCCGCGAGGCCTGCGGGAGGATTGCGGGCCACTGCGACGAGCTCTTAAAGGACCTGAAGGCCTGAACATCTCGCTCTTTTTTCCCGCCGCCTGTGCGGGCTCTTCTGGAAGAGGAGAGGCATCCCCCATCTATTCCCCCATCTATGATAGGATCCCTGAAAACGCCTGGAAAACCGGGAACACATCTCTCCTCTCCGGAAGTGGGGTCGGGAGGGGGCAGAGCCCCCTTCCCGTCGCCCTCCGCCGGTGAGGATAGGCGGACGGGACATCCAGCCATTCCAGATCCTGGCAGTTCAACCATCAGGAAAAAAGAGAAGAAAGAGTGAGGATCGAATCCTATGCCCGCTCGGTGAACCCCACCGGCCCTACGATGCGCGTGATCCGGATCTTCACCTTGTCCTTGGGCTTGGCCCCGGCCACGTAGAGGGTGTACTTGCCCAGGCGCACGACACCGTCCCCGCGCCTGGAGATGGACTGGATCTCCACGTCCAGCACCGCCCCCTCCTCCAGGCGGTCGGAGGCAGGCTCCGTCCGGGCCTTCCGCTTCTTCACGGGCCGGTGTCCCCCGCAGGCGTCGCACCGCAGCACCGGGATCCTGCCGTCCTTGACGAGCCGGGTGTCGGGCCGCCCGCACTCCGAGCAGATCACGTAATCCTCCACGTAGTTCCGGATCAGGCCGTTCACCATCGCCTGTTCGAACTTGCCGTTGAAGACTGCACGGTTCCCCTCGATCTTTCCCGCGGTGCCCAGCTCCCCCACCAGGTACTTCATCAGGTCGTCCCGGTCCCGGTTCAGGATATTCGCGATCTCGGCAAAGTTCTCGAGGACGGTGGTCTTCCCCTCGATGAAGGCCTTGGCCACCGGGATCTGGAACCGCTCACCGGTCCCCGTGATCTCCGTGATCTGGGAGTAGGCCTTCTTCAGGAGGTCCTCGTACGATTCTGCCATGGGTATCCATGGGACGGCCGGGGTGTTAAAGGAGCTCCATGGGGCGGACCGGCGGGCTTTATGGAGGCGCATGGGCATACAATTCCGTACATGCTGTCGTCCGAGGACCTGGCGCATCTCCGGCGTGAGCTGGGGCGGGATCTCACCTCGCTGGAAACCGCCTGCTTCGAGAACCTCTGGAGCGAACATTGCAGCTACCGCTCCACCCGGAAGCTGCTCGCGACGTTGCCCACGACAGGCCCGAACGTGATTGTCGGCCCCGGCGATGATGCCGCAGTCGTCCGGTTCTCGGAGGATCTTGCCGTTGTCGTGGGAATGGAGAGCCACAACCACCCGAGTTATGTGGATCCCTACCACGGTGCGGCGACCGGCGTCGGCGGCATCGTCCGGGACGTGGTCTCCATGGGTGCCCGGCCCATCGCCCTCATGGACCCCCTCTACTTCGGCCTGCTCACCGACGAGAAGAACCGGTACCTCTTCGAGCACGTGGTGGCGGGCATCGGGGACTACGGGAACTGCATCGGCGTCCCGGTCGTCCGCGGGGAGGTGGTGGTGGACCCCTCGTACGGCGGCAACCCGCTCGTGAATGTGGTCTGCGTGGGGATCGTGCACCCGGATCGTTACCTGCTGGCCCGGGCCAGGGAGCCGGGCAACCCCCTGCTTCTGGTCGGCTCCTCGACGGGGAGGGACGGGATGGGCGGGGCCTCCTTCGCCTCCCGGGATCTCTCTGAGGACTCGGAGGCCGAGGACAGGCCCAGCGTCCAGATCGGGGACCCCTACACCGAGAAGCTGATCATCGACGCGGTGCTGGAGATGGGAGAGACCGGGGCAGTCCTGTCCTGCAAGGACCTGGGTGCTGCGGGGCTCGCCGGCGCCTCCAGCGAGATGTGCAGTACCTTCGGGGCCGAGATCCACGCGGACCGGGTCCGGCAGCGGGAGACGGGAATGACGCCTTCGGAGATCATGCTCTCCGAGTCCCAGGAGCGGATGCTCATCGAAACCAGGGCCCGGGACGTCCCTGCCCTCTCCCGCATCGCCGAGAAGTACGACCTCACCTGGAGCGAAATCGGGAAGGTGATCCCGGAACCCCGCTACCGGGTCCTCTTCCACGGCACGGTGGCCTGCGATCTCCCCATCCGGCTCCTCACCCACGGTGCCCCCCTCTGCAGGTGGGAGACGAAACCCCGCGACATCGCCCGGCCCTATGCCCGGCCCGCCGCAGACCTGAAGGCTCTCGCCGCCCAGGTCCTCTCCCATCCCGAGGTGGCGGGGAGGGAGTGGATCACCGAGCAGTACGACCACGACGTGCAGCTCCGCAGCGTCTCGCTTTCCCGGGACGCGGCGGTGCTTCGGCTGGACGGTGCCGCCTTGGTCCTCTCCTGCGGGTGCAACCCCCGGCAGATCGCGATTCGGCCCTATGAGGGGACCGCCAACTCCCTGTACGAGAATGCCGCCAACCTGGCGGTGGTGGGGGCTGAACCCCTCTGCATCGTCAACTGCCTGAACTTCGCGAGCCCCATCCACCCGGAGATCTGCTGGGAGCTGGAGCAGTGCATCAGGGGACTGGGGGACATGGCCCGCCGGATGGGCGTCCCGGTGGTGGGGGGCAACGTCTCCCTCTACAACGAGAGCGACGAGTTCGGCACCCAGATCCGGCCCACCCCCTCCATCGGCCTCGTCGGCAAGGGGGAGGTCCGCACCTGGCAGGCGGCACCGGAAGGCACAATGCTGGCTCTCGTGGGGGAGACCCGGCCTGAGTTCGGCGGTTCCGTGCTGGATGCGGTCACCGGCTGCGGAGGCGATGCCCCCGCACTCGCCGACATCGCAGTGCTCGGCTCGATACGAACGCTTGTGAACCTGGGGGCATGCCTGGCGGCCACCGACCTCTCCCAGGGCGGCCTCCTCGCGGCCCTCGCCGCCCTCTCGCCCGGTGCCCGGGTCACGCTCGAAGGCGATCCGGTGACAGGGCTCTTCTCGGAGTCCTATGGCCGGTTCCTGCTGGCGGTCCGGGACGAATCGACGCTGAAGGGACTCCCCCACCGGATCATCGGGGAGGCGGGCGGTGACGGCCTCACCATCTCCGCGAAGGGGGAGCGGCTGGCCCTGTCGAGAGAGGAGCTGGTCCGCTACGCAGGCACGGTCACGGCCCTGATGCGGGACTGAAGAACCGGGGGATTCCCTCTGTCATTTCACGCCAGGTTCTCACGGCGTGAAAAAAGGGAGGGGGGAATATCCTCAGAGGGGTGGGATTGGGAGGGGGCTCTACCCCCTCCCGTCGCCTTCGCCGATGAGGATATGCGTATCCATCCTCCCTCTTCTCCACAGAAGCAGTGAAGCTGGCGCCCCCCGCGAAAAGCGGACTCACCCTGCCGAACCGGGGTCCTCCCTCACCCCTGCCCCGCTGCCTGCTTCACGGCGGAGACCAGCTCTGCCAGCTTCAGCTCGTCCCTGAGATCCTTCCGTGCGAACGGGAAGGCGCCCACGACGTCCACACCCCGGGCCGCGAGGGCATCCTTCATCATGACGAGGGTCTCGCCAGGTTTCCCGCCGCAGGTGGCAAAGACGATCCCCTTCTTCCCCTCGCACCCCCGGAGGGCCGCGATGGCAGCGTTGGCGGCCGGGGTCGGAGACCAGGCCCACACCGGGGAACCCACGACAACCAGGGAATGGCGGGATATGTCGATCACCGCAGGCTCAATCCGTGCCAGTTCCCTCCGCCGGGCCCTCGCGGCGCCCCGCAGGTACATGGTGATCCTGTTGTACCCTGCGCAGTCCCTTACCGGGATCAGCTCGCCGCCGCAGGCGGATGCGAGGCGCTTTGCCACTCCCTCGGTGTTTCCTGTCTCGCTGTGGAACACGATCGCTACAGACATGCAGGGAGAATGGGCGCTGCGGGGATATAGGCACTCGTATGAACACCGTTCCGTCAGCCGGCTCCCGGGTAAAGCCGACCTGGTGCACTATCCTCATGGGGGTGGGGCCGGGAGGGGGCTTCGCCCACTCCCGTCGCAGTATTTCCGGTTCCATTGGTGGACCGTATGGCATCACCCGTTCGATTCATACGAGTGGGACGCTTCAGGGGGGGACGTGCGTCCCCCCCCGCCGCGTGGGCGCCCCCCCCATGTCGATGAGGCGATCCACGGTTTACGGAATCACTGCGTGAAAGACAGGAAAAAGAGAGGAAAGGTTACTTCTTGAACTGCGGCATCAGGGCCCGGATCTCCTTGCCCACGTCCTCAATCAGGTGCTCCTCGTCCGCCCGGGTGAGCGCATTGAAGACGGGGCGGTTCACCTGGTTCTCCAGGATCCACTCGCGGGCGAACTCGCCGCTCTGGATCTCTTCGAGGATCTCCTGCATTGCCTGGTACACCTCGGGCCCAATGACACGGGGGCCCCTCGTCAGGTCGCCGTACTGGGCGGTGTTGCTGATGGCGTTCCGCATCTTGGTGAACCCGCCCTCGTAGATCAGGTCCACGATCAGCTTCGTCTCGTGGAGCACCTCCAGGTACGCCATCTCGGGGGCGTAGCCGGCATCCACGAGCGTCTCAAACCCGGCTTTGATGAGCGACGTCATCCCCCCGCAGAGCACCGTCTGCTCCCCGAAAAGATCGGTCTCGGTCTCCTCGCGGAACGTGGTCTCCAGAACGACAGCACGGGTGGCACCGATACCCTTCGCATAGGCGAGGGCTGTCTCCTTTGCCTTCCCGGTAGCGTCCTGGTGGATGGCAATCAGGGCAGGAACCCCTTTTCCCTCCTCGTAGGTCCTCCGGACCATAGCCCCGGGGCCCTTGGGCGCGATCATGATCACATCGATACCGGTAGGCGGCACGATCTGGCCGAAGTGGATGTTGAAGCCATGGGAGCAGGAGAGGGTCATCCCGTCCTCAAGCTGGGGCTGGATCTCCGAGCGGTACACCCCGCCCTGGAGCTCGTCGGGGACGAGTATCTGGACCAGGTCCGCCTTCTTCACCGCCTCCTTCACGGAAAAGACCTTGAAGCCTTCTGCGCTGGCCTTCTGCCAGGACTTCCCGGGCCGCAGCCCGATGATCACGTCGAGACCGCTGTCCCGCAGGTTCAGGGACTGGCCCCGGCCCTGTGACCCGTAGCCGATGACCGCGATCTTCTTTCCCTTGAGAACCGAGAGGTCCGCATCCTCGTCAAAGTAGCGTGGTATTGTCCCTTCCATGGCCGGTTATATCAGCAGACGAGCACATAAATATTATATAAGGAAAGGAAAGAAACATAACCGATCCGGGGCTTCTCCCGGTACCTACTTCACAGATCGCGATATCTGACAGCCGGGAGTTTTCCCATGGATTTACCTGATGTCCAGGCCACCCGTCCCGAGATTTGCATCAACCTGAGCCGGGTCGGGGTAAAAAATGTGCAGAAGCTGGTGGAGGTGGCACGCCCCGGGAAGCGGCCGGTGATCTTCATCTCCACCTTTGATGTCTTTGTGGACCTTCCCGCCAGCCTGAAAGGGGCTAACCTCTCCCGCAACTTCGAGGTGATCGATGAGGTGCTCCAGCAGGCCACTGACGGGGAGGTGAAGGAGGTGGAGGAACTCTGCAGCACGGTGGCACGCCGGCTGCTGGACCGGCACGAGTACGCGGAC
>JAJRCY010000007.1 GCA_028678715.1 Methanomicrobiales archaeon
CACCTCGGCCCGGGGCACCACGTCGCCGTCGGGGAAGACGATGGGGTGGGCGGTGAAGTAGGCCATGAGCGCCAGGGTGGCGAGGATCCCGAGGAGGATGCCTGCCGCCGAGATGGCAAGCACCTGGAAAACATAGCTCCCCACGATGATGTCCCACCGGATCCCGATGGCCTTCAGGATGCCGATCTGCCGGCGCTGGTTGATGGCCTTGATGGTGACGACGATGCTGATGACGACCACGGCGATCACGAGACTCACGAGAGCGGCGATGGTGTTGATGATGTCGAAGGACTCAATGGACTGCTCGACTGCGAGCGTCATGGCCTCCCGCCAGGTCTTCACCTTCTCCTGCACGCCGTAGAGGAGGAGGTTCTGCTTCACCTGCTCCAGGGGGGCGGTCCCGTCGGTCCGGACCAGGACCTCCGTGGCCTGGTCCTGGGCCGCCCCCAGGACCGACTCCATCTCGTCCCAGGAGACAAAGACCGTGTAGTCGGCCAGGTAGGACTTGGTGGTGAAGATCCCCTTGATCCGGTATTCCCGGACCACCCCGTTGCTGTACGCCACCTCGATGGAGTCGCCGACGCGCGCGCCCCCCAGGGATTCAAAGAAGTCCAGCCGCTCGTCCTCGTTCCCGGCCACGAACTGGCCGATCATGATCTGGCCCAGGTCCCCGGCCCCCAGGAAGTCCCCCTCGCTCATCTTCTCGTGGATTTTCGTCACCTCCACCTCGTCCCGGGGGCGGAAGGCGACCACCGGCATGGAGAGGGACTTGGACTTGCGGGAGAGGGTGGCGCCCAGGGAGTAGCGGGCCGAGGCCCGGGCCACCCCCGGCACCCGGTTCACCCGGGCCACCAGGGTATCCGCGTCCTCGATGAACCGCTCGTCCCCCGAAGGCTCGATGACGATCTCCGAGGTCTGGTAGTCCCGCAGCTGGGACATGAAGAGGTCCATGGAGCCACTGATGATGGAGGGGAGGAGGATCATGTTGGTGAAGACGAGAGCAATGATGGCGCAGTTTAAGATCACCCCTCCCGTGCCCCCCCGCCGGAGAGACCGCGAGGCCAGGAACGCCGAGACCCGGATCCGCTCACGCATCCCGGCGGGTCCCCCTGCGGGTCAGGAGATAGTAGGCGCCCAGGCCGGCCGCCGCCAGGGCAAGGACTGCGACGAGAACGAGGGCGGTGGCATCGGACTCCTCCACCCGCAGCGTGACCGGCTCCTCCAGGAACCGGGTCCCGAAGTCGTCGCGGTACGTGACGTTCAGGATGCCCGGTATCTCCCCTGCACGGTCCGCTTCCAGGGAGAAGACGGCCGGCGCATCGTTGCCGGGCTTGATGGTGCCCACAAAGACCTTGGTGGTACCATGGAGGGGGATCTCCAGGGTGGCGGAGGTGGACTTGGCGTCGCCGGTGCCCGCATTCTCCACCCGCACCACCAGCTCCACCCGGTCGCCCCGAGCAATGGAAGCCGGCGTGGTCTTCAGGGAGGAGACGGCGAGATCCGCCTTCCCCCGCACGTCTGCCGTCACCTCGGCCTGATCGGTCCGCCGGGACCCGTCCAGCATCGTGTACGTGATCGCCACCGCCACGTCATGGATACCGGGCTCCGCCTGCATCCCCGCCAGGAGGAGGAGCGGGAAGGTGACGTGCTCGCCGATCCCCAGCCGCTCGAAGTGGAAGGTCCCGCCGCCCGTGGGGGCGATCCCTCCCCCGTCCCGCTCCACCCGGAGGGTGATGTCCGTGGCAGTGCTGGCCCCCTCATTGGAGAGGGTGAGGATCATGTCGCCGGTCTCGCCAGGGGGCAGGTATCCCGGCCGTTCCTGGGAGAGGACGAGAGCAGGCCGTTTCTGGGTGCCCACGTCCAGGTTCACCACCACCGGGATGGGGTAGAAGAGGGGATCCGCATCCTGGACCGAGACATGGAGCACCGGGAAGAAGACGCCGCTCTTCGCCGGCGCCTGGATCAGGAAGGTGAGGTTCACCGACTGCCCCGGCCCCAGGGGCCCCGCGAACTGGGAGTTCCCGGCCAGCACCTGGATGTCATTCCTGCCGTTCAGGTACACGCTCCCCACCACCGCGCTGACGTCGGTCACGGACGAGACGGTGGTGCCCAGGGATGCATACGTGGAGGTCTCGGTGCTGGTGGCACCGGTGGCGGTATTCGCGAGCGTGACGGTGACGAGCCCCTTCTCCCCGGGGATCAGCACCGCAGGGCTCACATGGCTGGCCGAGACGATCACCATGGGAGCTGCGGCACAGGTTGGGGTGATCCATGCCAGGGCCAGGAGCAGGAGGAGCGCGGCAGCGGGGTGCCACCTTCCTCTGCATGGACGGGGGCTTTGGGGGACGGTGCGGGCCATGATCATCACTATAGTGACTGGGTGGTCGGTATTTATACAAATGCGGGTCCCGGACCGGGCCGCAACAGGAGGGCGCGGGTGGAGGAGGGAAGGATGGGGCCCCTACCCCTGCACCACCACCCCCATCTCGTCGATATACTTCTGGTACAGCCCCAGGTCGCCCGCGGCCAGGGCCTGCTGGGATTTGTCGTAGAGTGCAGCGATCCGGGCCAGTTTCTCTGCATCCGTCTCGCTCAGGGGGGGCTTCTCGCCGTCTGCCGGCCCGGCCCCCGTCCCGAAGATCACGTCCAGGGCTTCGGCGAGCGTCTTCTGCATGGTCAGCCGGTCGTGGTACGCCACGATCACCCGCTGGAGCTGGGGCAGCGTGCCCCGCTCGGTGGCCTCCAGGTACAGGGGCTCGACGTAGATGATGGAGTCCTGGATGGGGATCACCAGGGTGTTGCCCCGGAGCACCGATGATCCCGCCTGGGACCAGAGGGTGATGCTCTGGGAGATCTCAGGGGTCTGGTCGATGCGGGCCTCGACCTGCATGGGGCCGTAGGTGAGCTCCTGCTTGGAGAACTGGTACACGATCAGCTTCCCGTAGAGGGGGGGATCGGACCGGGCGGCCATCCACCCGATCATGTTCTCCTTGTTCCGGGGCGTGAAGGGCAGCATCATGATGAACTCCTCGGTGGCCTCCCCGGGCAGCCTCATGATGACGTAGTATGCCTGCATCCGCTGCCGGGATCCGCGGTACACCTCGTCAGGGATCACCCAGGCGTCCTCCCTGTTGTAGAAGACCCGGGGGTCCTTCATGTGGTAGGTGGCATAGAGGTTAGCCTGGATCTCGAAGATGCCCTCGGGATAGCGCACGTGCTCCCGCAGCTCCGGAGGCATCTCGTCAAACTCCCTGAAGAGATCCGGGAAGATCTTCCGGTACGCCCCCACCAGCGGGTCCGAGGGGTCCACCACGTAATAGGTGACGGTGCCGTCGTAGGCATCCACCACCACTTTCACGCTGTTGCGGATGTAGTTCAGGTACCGGCCGCCAAGGGAACCCACCCATACCGGGGCAGAGTAGGGGTACCGGTCGGTGGTGGTGTAGGCATCGATGATCCAGTAGAGCTTTCCCTCGGCTATCACGATGTACGGGTCAGGGTCATAGGAGAGGAAGGGGGCGATGGTGGAGACCCGGTCCCCCACGTTCCGGTGCATCAGGAGCCGGCTCTCCGGGGTGAGGGAACCCGAGACCAGGAGTTCCACGGAACCGAACCGGAGGCCGTACACGAGGCGCCTGAACCCGTCCGAGAGCGGGACGCCGCCGGTACCCGTGTAACTGGTATAGATGTTCTGCTCGCCTGCCGGGTAGTCGAACTCGTCGGTGGAGGTCCCGGTCACCGCGTAGTCCCCCGTCATCTCGCCGTAGTAGATCCGCGGCTGATCCAGCGCGATGAACGGCGATGCCGGGGGGATATCCTTCAGGTAGAAGACGGGGAGCCCTTCGTCAGTGATCTGGTCCACGGGGTTCATCACCGCGCCATACCCGTGGGTGTACACCAGGTGCGTGTTGACCCAGGTCTGGGCCTGCAGGGGGAGGTCTGCAATGTTCATCTCCCTGGCCGAGATGAGGACCTCCTTGTACCTGCCGTTGAAAAGGTACCGGTCCACGTCAATGTCATTGAACTCGTAGTAGGTCCTGAAGAGCTGCAGCTGCTCGTAGGTGGCCTTCAGCGGCCGCCAGTCCCAGAGCCTGATGTTCTCCACCGTGGCGTTGTTGGCAGCGATATCCCGGGCGGTCAGGGTGTAGTTGACGGAAAATATCTGCTCCTGTGCCCCGTCGAGACCGTAGGCGGCAAGGGTATGCTGGATGTTGTACCCCAGGTACTCCCGTTCCAGGTTGAACTCGTCGGGTTCCACCACCAGCCCCTGCATGACGGCGGCAACCAGGGACCCGCCCATGGCAAGGACAAGGAAGATGAGGATGCCGTAGGCAATGACCTTCACCTTCCCGGACTTCCTGGTGGCAAGAAAGGCGATGCCAATGGCGAATGCCAGAACGGCGAGGAGGGAGAGGACCGGCAGGTTCACGTGGATATCGGTGTAGCCAGCGCCGAAGACCGCGCCCGAGGCCGAGAAGACCAGGTCGTACCTGGCCAGCCAGAGCTTTGCCGCCACCACCGAGAAGATGAGAAAGAGGAGGACCGAGAACTGCGGGAGGATCTGCTCCAGGTAGAACTTCCAGTTGATGCCCCCCTCCTCCCCCTCCACGACAAACGTGGGAAGCCGTCCCCGGGAAACCCTGACACCCAGCACCCTTCCCAGCATGGTGACCCCTGCCAGCACGGCGCCGAGGATGAAGAGCGCCAGCAGGGTGTTGAGGACCAGATGGTACAGGGGGAGTTCAAAGACGTAGAAGCCCACATCAAGGCTGAAGATGGGATCAGCCACGCCAAAGGGGACACGGTTGGCAAAGCGCAGCACCGTCTCCCAGGAACCGGCCACGGCCAGGGATGCAAAGAGACCGGCGATTCCGGCGAGGACGGCAGCCCACACCTGCCGTCCTCCCTGCCCGCCGGTGGCTCCCGCCATCGTCCGGTCGGCAAAGAAGGCGCTGGCATACAGAAACCCGGTGAAGCCGAGGAATGTCAGGAGAAAGAGGGCGATCCGGGTGGTGAGGATGGTGACAAAGACCGACCCGTACCCCACGGCGAGAAACCAGTACCAGTCGGCAAGAAGCTGCAGTACCACCAGGGACAGGACGATCGCCGCCACAAGGGCAGCTGCCAGGATTTCGGGAGCTCTCATGGGACCACCGTACCACTATGAGAGGGGAATGGGTTAAAAAAGTGCCTGCCCGGGAAAAGCCCGGAGAGATCCCGGGACCGGCGGGTGGCAGGGATACCCCTTCACGGGAGCCTGGACCCCGGGGTTCCCTCCTCCCCCTCACTGCCCATGGTGCGGCTGGCCCAGCTGAGGGGGAACCGGAGCATGTACCGGAGCCCACCGACAGTGGAGAGGTTGCGCATCTCCCGGCTCACCTGGGCGATCAGCTCGTTCACCACCACACGCCCCTCCACCTCGCCCTCCTCGTGCACCAGGGCCAGCCGGTGGAGGGAGTAGATGCCGATGAGGAAGGCGAAGGCAAAGAAGAAGTCCCAGTACTGCAGGTCCAGGGTCTGGAGGCTGAACTGGAGGCCGGGGCTCGTCCAGTGCAGGGTCCAGGTGAGTTCGCTCGCAGCAAAGTAGTCCACAAACATACCGCCAAGGATGGGGGCGATCCCTGCGGCAACGGAACTCGCGATGTTGATGGTGGCCAGGTACGCCGTTGCCCCGCCCCGGGGTGCCAGCCGGAGGCCGATATTGGCCGATGCCAGGGTGACGCCGGCGGTCGAGAGGCCCATCAGGACGTGGAGGACAACGAGGAGCGGGAACGTGAAGAAATGCTTCTCGGGAAGGGTGGTGAAGGTCCAGCCCAGGATGCAGATCATGAAGAGGGGGCCCGAGACCCTGAGCACCGATTTGTTGCTGAACCGGTCGGAGAGGGCTCCCCACATGCGGTAGGAGAGGACGCTCACGCCCTGGCTCAGCACGGCAAGGGCGATCACGAGTGTCAGGTCATAGCCCAGGCGCTGCAGGAGGTACACGGTGAAGAACGGGGCGGCAAGGTTCACGGCAAAGTTCCATGACGCAATGAACGTGACCAGCCGGGAGAAGTTCAGGTCCGCAAAGGTGGCCCGGATCTGGCGGGCCAGGGAGACCGGGGCCTGGGGCTGCAGGCGGGGCTCGGGGATCCGGCTCAGGTAGTAGATGCCAAAGACCCCGGCCACAAACCCCCCCAGGAAGATCACCGTGTAGGCGGAGGCCGGGGGCAGGCTGCTCTCAGCCTGCCAGAGATCAATGAAGCCGCCGGCGGCAAGGGAGAGGGCGGCGCCGAGGGCGAGGGAGAGGGCCATCCGGCGCGAGAAGAAGGAGCCGAGGAGATCCTCGGGCACCAGGTCACGCATCCAGGAGCTCCAGCTGACGTGGGAGACGGCAGAGATGCAGCCGTAGCAGGTGAGGGAGAGGATCAGCGCCGCAAGCCCTGTGGCCGGGCCGAAGAGGAACGGGATGAAGGCGATGGGGATCCAGAAGAGGCGCGCCGCGATGGAGGCCCCCACGCAGATCATCCGCCGGTTCCGGAGCCGGTCCACGATGGCGATGGCAGGGATCTGGATCAGCTCGGCCAGGGGCGGGATGGCCGCGAGAAGCCCGATGATGGTGGCAGAAGCCCCCAGCTGCAGGGCAAAGGCCACGAGAAAGATCCCCCCCGTCAGGGTGACCATGGCCTGGGTGGCGAGCCCGTCGCCGATGATGGCCGAGAGCCCTGCCCGGACCTCTGCATCGGTGAGGGATTCCCTGGGCGCGAGGATGGTCATGGGGGTGCTCCTGGTTCAGCTCCCGTGCCGCCGAAAATCAGCGGGCAGGGAGCAGCACACCTTCCGGGTGGATGGGAAAGTGCATAAGAGCTTCTTCGCCAGGGAAGGATGAGACGGGGGACGTGGCCCGAACAGTAGAGGGCTGCTACAGGTGCTTTTTTTGGGAATGGGAGCGAACCGGCTACCATGGAAGGCACCCTCCGTCTGAAATGGACCCTCCTGTCCCGGTTCGGCATGGGGCTCATTGTTGCGGGCCTGATGCTGTTCCTCCCTGCCGGGTCGCTTCACTACTGGCAGGCATGGGTGTACCTGGGGGTCCTCTTTGTCCCTCTGGTCTTTGTGGTGAGGTATTTCCTGAAGAGTGATCCCGGGTTCCTGGAGAGGCGGATGAGGATCCAGGAGAAGGAGGATCCCCAGAAGCGGATCGTGGCTGCTTCCGCCATCATCTTCCTGGCCGGGTTCCTGATCCCGGGCCTCGATTACCGGTTCGGGTGGTCAGAGGTGCCGGTACCCCTTGTCCTTGCGGCGAATGCTGTGGTGTTCCTGGGGGACTACTTCGTCTTCCTGGTCTTTCAGGAGAACCGATATGCCTCCCGCGTTGTGGAAGTGGAGGCAGGGCAGCGTGTGATCTCCACGGGTCCCTATGCCCTGGTCCGGCACCCGATGTACCTGGGCGAGACCGTGATGTTCCTGGCGACACCCATCGCGCTCGGTTCCTGGTGGGCGCTGCCCGTCTTCCTCCTGCTGCCGGTCTTCCTGGTCTTCCGGATCCGGAACGAGGAGAAGGTGCTGGTACGGGAGCTCCCCGGGTATGCAGAATATTGCCGGAAGACGAGGTACCGGCTCATTCCCCACATCTGGTAGCATCAGCAGGCCGTGCGGGGGACTCCTGATGGGGGAGGGGAAAACGGGGGTGGACGGGATCCCTCTCGATCCCGCTTCGTATCCAATGGGAGATGACCGGAATGGTTTCTTCACCTCTTTTATAGGAGGAGATCGCATCGCCTGTGGGGGAGCGGAGGAGGGATACCCCGGTTTGCTCATCTGCGGCGATGTTGACGGCAGGATGACGCTCTTGCGGGCATATCGTCCCCTCATCCACCATGACCTCTGCATCCGGTGCGGGACCTGCGCCGACCTCTGCCGCCCGGGCTGCATCCACCGGCGCCGTGACGGTTTCTTTCATCCCGATGTCCCGTGCTGCAGGGGGTGCGGCGTCTGCTCCCGGGCCTGCCCGGAAGGGGCCATCGAGATGGCGGAGATCGGGGGCATATTCGTGCTGGCTTGAGGGGATCTGCGCCATTCCCCGGGATCGGGACGAATCTCTCACGGGGCACTGTTCCGGGAGCGGGATGCGGCCCCGTGCATCCCTGCGGGAGCGCAGGACCGGAGGTTTTTCATGCCTGAAACGAATCTCTTTTCCACGGCCATGAAACACCACCGCTTCGTTGACCTGAAGGCCATCGCGTACAGTGCCATGGAGAAGTACGGCTTCTGGCCACGGTTCCCGGAGCCCGTCATCCGGGAGGTCAATGCCAGCACCGAAGGAAAGGTTCTGGCCGGCCAGAGCGATGTCCGGGACCTCCGGGCGCTCCTCTGGTCGTCCATCGACAACTCCGACTCCCTGGACCTGGACCAGCTGGAGTACTGCGAACGCGGACCCGGCGATGAGATCCATGTCCGGGTCGCTGTCGCCGACGTGGATCTCTATGTCCCAAAGGCATCGCAGACGGACCGGCACGCTGCCCACAACGGCACGTCGGTCTATACCGGCGTCACCACCTTCCCGCTCTTTCCGGACCGGTTCTCCCATGGCCTGACCTCGCTCCTTCCGGGCGGGGACCGCAGGGCGATCGTCGTGGAGTACGCGGTCCTCCCTGACGGGAGCTTCCGGCCCGGCGACGTGTACCGGGCCCAGGTCCTGAACAAGGCCAAGCTCGTGTACGAGGAGGTCGGGGACTGGCTGGAAGGGCTGGGCCCCATCCCCCCCGGGGTGCGGGACGTTCCCGGCCTGGAGGCCCAGATCCGCCTGCAGGTGGAGGCCTCCCGGCGCCTGAAACACTACCGGATGGAGCAGGGTGCGCTGGAGCTGGACACCCTCGAACCCCGAACGGTCATGGAGGGGGATACTGTCCGGGAAGTGGTGGTCCCGCGGAAGAACCTGGCCGGCCACCTGATCGAGGACTTCATGATTGCTGCGAACGGGACCATGGTGGCCTGCCTGGAGAAGGCCGGCATCACCATGATCCAGCGGGTGGTGCAGGTCCCGAAGCACTGGGACGGGATCGTGGAGACGGCGGCCATGTACCACGAGGTCCTGCCCGCCGAACCGGATGCGAAGGCCCTCTCGGAGTTCCTGGTCCGGCGCAAGAAAGCCGATCCCGAGCGGTTCCCGGACCTGTCCCTGACGATCGTGAAGCTCCTGGGGCGCGGGGAATACCTGGCACTGGAACCGGGCCAGGAACCCTACGGCCACTTCGGTCTCGCTGTCACGCACTACACCCATTCCACCGCCCCGAACCGGCGCTACGTGGACCTGATCATCCAGCGGCTGGTGAAGTCGGTCCTGGACCGGAAACCCAGCCCCTATACCACGGAAGAACTGGTCCAGCGATCCGCCTGGCTCACGGACCGGGAGCACGAGTCCAACAAGGTCGAACGCTTCATGCAGAAGGCGGCGGCCGCCCTCTTCCTCCAGAACCGGATCGGCGACACCTTCGATGCCATCGTCACCGGGGCCACCGAACACGGGACATTCGCCCGGACCCTCCATCCCCCGGCTGAGGGCAAGGTGGTCCAGGGCAGCCATGGCCTCGCGGTGGGGCAGAAGATCACGGTGCGGCTGCTGAAGGCGGACCCGTACAACGCCCTCATCGACTTTGCGTGCACCGGCAGGGGGAAGAGGTAGCCCTATCCGCGATCACCGCAGGTGGATGTAGGTGATCCCTGACACCGTTCCTGCGATAAAGAGGCTGCAGGGTATACCGTGGTGACACGTACGGGGGAATGCGAGGGGTGGGATTCGAACCCACGGATCCCTGCGGAACCGGATCTTAAGTCCGGCGGTGTTGGCCAGGCTTGCCTACCCTCGCGACAGGAGAGTACTCTGCACCGCTGCCGATAAACTTCTTCCCGGAGGGGCAGCCCGTGGATGCCCTCAGTACCGCACCGCAAATCCTTTCAGATCCCCCCGGAACTCCTCCTCCCGGATATCGACGTGATCCACCCGGGCATACGGGGGCCCCCTGCGGCAGAAAGCGACCACCTGTTCAACGGCAACCCGTTCCCCCTCAAGGACCGCCTCCACCCCGCCGTCCGGCAGGTTGCGGATCCACCCGGAGACTCCTGCAGCGAGGGCCTGCTCCTGCACCGCCGACCGGAAGAAGACACCCTGGACGCGGCCGGAGACCCGGAGATGGCGGCGGACGGGTGCCATAAAAATCAATCCTGTCATTCGCTGAGAGGTGACCCCGGAAACCCGGGGGTCATCCTCTCTTGTATCCGAATCTCCTGAGGAGCTCTGTCCGCTGGGCCACCTCCGACGGTCCTTCGACTCCCCGGGGCGATACCCCGTCGATCACTCCCAGGATCCCGCGCCCCTGCCCGGATTCGGCCAGGATCACCTGGGCCGGGTTTGCGGTGGCACAGAAGACGGTGCAAACCTCCTGGAGGTTTTTCACCGCGTTCAGCACGTTGATGGGATAGCAGTTCCTCAGGAAGAGGAGGAAGGAGTGTCCGGCCCCGATGGCCCGCGCATTCCGCGTGGCCAGTTCCCGGAGTTCGTCATCATTTCCCTCCACGCGGATCAGGCAGTCCCCCGACGACTCGCAGAACGCGAGCCCGAACCGCGCACCGGGAACGGACCCTGCCACCGCCTCGTAGAGGTCCTCGACGGTCTTGATGAAGTGGGACTGGCCCAGGATCACGTTCACATCCTCCGGCTTCTCGATCTCCACTGAGGTGAGGTGAAAGTTCCCCTGCATGGTGCATCGTACCACCGATGGATTCATGAAGGGATAAGGCATTGCGGGCTGCCCTGCCACTACCTGGAGATACCGGTTCCTACCCGGGGATGAACCGCACTCCCGTACTGCCCTCGTCTCCGGCCGGAGGATTTCCCTGCACCATCTTTACCCCCGGGCAGCGGGTTCAGGAGTATCCCACCGGTCCTCTCTCCTCGAGATAATCCTTGTTCTCCGGTTTTTTCCCTTCTCTGCGATTCTTTCAGGATTGGCGTCCAACCGGTGACGAACCCGTTCATACCCCATAAACATGGCGCTCCGGAAAAGGTAATGAAAGATGGTTGATTTCATGGAAAAAAACCGCCGGCGATAAGTTCAAGTCATATACTGCCTGATACCTTCCCGTGGAACCGGGTCAGCGATTCCCCATGCGGTAAAAGGACCCGGTCCTCTCTTCTCACCGCAATCCGCACGCAGAACCGGGGATCATTGCCGTCGTTACCGTTGAGGGGATCAGGCACAGGTCCTCACGCCGCCAGCAGGAAGGTGAGCAGCGCCAGCAGGTATGCGATGAAGATGATCGCTATCCCCAGCGGTGCCAGGAAGGTGAGGGTGGTGGTCACTGCCGCAGCGATCTGGGCGATCCGGTGGGACCCGAAGACCACGATCCCCCGGCAGCAGGCGGTGGCCCCGCCTGCGGTCGCGGGGGCAAGATCCGCGATGGCGTCCTGCACGGCCTTCTGCACGTAGGGCACGATCTCGCCGGGCCGGATGGCGAGACCGATGGGGTTCTTCCCGGTGATGGTGTTCACGACGTGGGTGTCGGTGGTCATGATCTCGGCATCCTCCACCTGGCCGAGCACCGCGTTCCGGAAGATCTCCCGGGCGCCCTGCACGATGTTGTTCCCGTCCAGGATCACGTACGCGGTCCTCTGCCCGCCCGCCTCGATCACCAGCGCCTGGATACCCAGCTCCCCGAACCCCTGCTGCCGGGTGAAGGGGACCTGCACCTGTGCCACGCCGGCGCGGAAGGGGGCCAGCGGCAATCCTGCCTGGAGCCCTATGACCGCCCGGACCCCCTCCACGTACTCGGTGGCAATGGCGGTGCCGTAGTGGACGCCACCCGATACCTCTGTCATGCTGTTGTGGGCATCGATGAAGAGGAAGTGCCCGAACTGCGGCCGTGCCTCTGCCATCAGGATCAGGGCCAGGGCTGGGTCCAGATCCTCGGTCCGTGCCGGTGCCCGTGTCCCCACCACCACCAGGGTATCCCCGAACCGCTGGGAGAGGAGCGAGACGGACCCATGGGTGATCCGGGCGGACCGCCCGGCAGAGTCACGGAACGGAATTTCCTGCAGGGATGCCCGGACCGCTGCCACCACCTTGCCGATCTCCTCGGCCCCGACCGGGTTGAAGTCGTGGGTGGCGCAGCCGTGGCCCACCAGCACATCCCCTTCCAGGGAGTCATGGAGCATGTGGGGGAGCATTCCTCCCCCGGCGTTGCCCACCGGCCCCGGGTGGATGTTCGGGACGGTCACCACCGCGTCCTCCTTCCCGTCGCGGCGGAGGACCAGGCTTGCCTGGGGCACCGTCACCTCCTCCCCCATCCGGCGGAACCAGGCGTCCATGCCAGGAGACCTGTCCGTCAGGTGGGCCAGGAATGCGTTCAGGAAGCCGAAGACCCGGACATGGAGCATCCGGTCCAGGGGGAACTCGATGAGCCGGATCAGGAGGAGCGCCCCGGCACCGAGGGTAACCAGGGAGATGAGAGCCACCGGTAGCAAGCCGGGTACGGCCATGGCGGCCCCGAGGGCAAGCCCCGCGCCGCTCGGGACGGCGGCAGGAACGGCCATCCGCAGCGGCCGGTAGTCGGCGGTGGCGACGAGCACCATGAGCCGGATCCCGAAGACCAGGCCCAGCGAGAAGGCGTAGAGGAAGGCAAAGAGGCCAGGTACAGGAAAGAGCAGGGCCAGCAGCACCGCAGCCAGCTGGAAGACGGTGCCTGCCAGGGCCAGGAGCGCCGAGCGGTTCAGGGTGGCGATGCCTCCGCCCAGCCGGACCAGGGGTCCCGTGAGCAGCACGGCTGCGAGAGCGGGCACGGAGAAGAGCAGGGTGCCGGCCCAGGGGAAGGGGAGGGTGAAGGGAACGAGGAGGTCCAGCGCGGGGCCGGTCAGTGCGGCGACGAGAAGCGAGAGGTACCAGGGAGGCGCGCTGAAGAGGAACCGGGTCAGGTACTCCATCCGGGAGTCCGGGCTGTGGATGGTCCGGGAAGGAGCGTTCTCCATGATCGCCTCACCGCCCCGGCGCCCCGGTCCGCTCCGGCACGGGCAGCGGGCCGAAGTGCTGCCGGTGCCGCCGCTCCATCTGGTCCCAGGTGGGGAGGTTGGTCTGGCACCCCACCGATTCGACAGCGAACGAGGCGGTGACGGTCCCGATACGGCCGCAGGCCTCCGGGCCATGGCCCTTCGCGTATGCGGAGAGGAACCCGGCCCGGTAGGCGTCGCCGGCCCCCGTCGGGTCCCTGAGGGGGACGGGGACGATGGGGATCCGGTGCACCCTGCCCCCCGAATGGACCTCGGAGCCCTCTGCATCCATGGTCACGATCACCAGGGGGACCCCGTCGATGATCTCACCCTGGCTCCGGCCCAGGACATGACACAGGGTGGCCATCTCGTGCCGGTTCGCAAAGAGGATCGCGACGCGGGCGATGAGGGATTCCAGCTGGTCCTTCGTGTACCAGCCGATGTCCTGGCCGGGGTCAAAGGAGGAGAAAGCGGCCCGCTCCGCCACCCGGACATTGAAGCCGGGATCGG
>JAJRCY010000008.1 GCA_028678715.1 Methanomicrobiales archaeon
TGCGATCAGGGTCTTCCCTGTGCCCGGCGGGCCGTAGAGGAGAACCCCCTTCGGGGGATCGATCCCCAGCTTCCGGAAGAGCTCCGGGTGCCGCATGGGGAGCTCGATCGTCTCCCGCACCCGTTGCAGCTCGTCCTTGAGCCCCCCGATGTCCTCGTAGCTGATCTTCTTTAAACCCTCGAATCCAGCTGCCGGCTTGTCCGAGAACTCCACCTGCGTGTTCCGGGTGATGATCACCGCCTGCTCGGGCTCTACGAGGACCGCCTTGAAGGCCACGAGCTGCGGTTGCATGAAGGGGAGCCCCGCCAGGATGGGCACCGAATCGTTCTTCACCACAGGGAAATCGATGAGCCGGTTCGCGGCGCCCTGGTAGTTGATGGGGATCTGCCGGGGCATGTCCTCGGGCGGGGCCAGCACCACCCGTTTTGCCTCGATCTCGTCCTCCACGGGCTGGATCCGGACCCGGTCCCCGATGGAGACCCCCGCGTTCGCCCGGGTGAAGTTGTCCACCCGCACCTTCCCCTGGTGCCAGTCCGAGACCATGGAGCGCCAGACCTTGGCCACGGTCCGGCGCTTCCCCTCAAGGACCACGATGTTCCCGGGAGAGAGCCGGAGCTGCAGCATGGTGTCGGGATCCAGGCGCACCTTGCCGGCCCCCTGGTCCTCGGGGTAGGCGGAATCAACCTTCAGGTAGATCTCAGGCATTACCTTAATGGTCTCCTATGAGGGGACTTATAGGTACTGGTGACGGATGCGCGTCCTTCTCTTCGATCCTTTCCATGGCGCGGCGGGTGACATGGTCACGGGAGCCCCCCTTGCCCTGCTCCCGGACCGGGCCCCCGTGATCCGGGCCATTGCCTCGGTGGTGGGGGAGCCCGACCTTACGGAGGTGGATCGGGCCGGCATCCGGGCGCTGCTTGTCAGGACCCGGGCAGGGAAGGGCCACCGGACCCTGGAGGAGGTGGAGGCCCGGGTCGCAGGGGCGGATGCCCCTGCCCCGGCGAAGGAGATGGCGCTCCGGGTCTTCCGGCGGATCCACGATGCCGAGGCCCGGGTGCACGGGACCGTGGCCCACTTCCACGAGGTGGGGGCTGATGACGCCATTGCTGACGTGGTGGGGGCCTGCACCGCCCTCCACCTCCTGGCCCCGGAGGGGGTGGTGGTGAAGCCTGTCGCACTGGGGAGTGGCAATGTCCGGGGATCGCACGGCACGCTGCCGGTGCCTGCCCCGGCCACGGCCGCGATCCTGGCTGCATCGTCTCTTCTGGCTGTCGCAGGCCAGGGGGAAGGGGAGCTCTGCACCCCCACGGGGGCTGCGCTGCTCTCCGAGTTCGCCACCCTGTCCTCCCTGTGGGCGGAACCGGCCCGGATCCTGGCCACGGGCCACGGGGCGGGCAGCCGGGACCCGGAGGGTGCCCCGAACGTGCTCCGGGCACTCCTGCTGGATGCCCCCGGGGACCAGGCCGGGGACCGGGTGGACGTGCTCGAAACGAATGTTGACGATGTGACCGGCGAGGTGGTGGCCCACGCGATCCGGCGTCTGATGGAGGAGGGAGCCCGGGACGCCTGCGCCATCCCTGCGGTGATGAAGAAGGGGAGACCCGGCCACCTGGTCCGGGTGGTGGCGGCCCCGGAAGACAGTCCCCGCCTTGCCGCTATCCTGGCCGGGGAGCTGGGCACGCTGGGGGTCCGGTGCACCCCCATGGTGCACCGGTTCGTGGCGGCCCGGACCACGGCGGAGGTGGAGGTGATCCTCGGGGAGACGCGGTATACCGTGCCCGTGAAGTGCGGCCGTGCCGGGGGTAAGGTCATCTCGGTAAAGCCGGAGTTCGAGCAGGTGCAGGCCATCGCAGCGCAGAGCGGGCTTCCCGCACGGGCGGTGGCCCGGGCCGTCGAGGATGCGGCCTGGAAGCGTTTCGGAGTGGACCGGGCATGATCGCCGGGCGGGTCTCGACGGGAATTTCGGAGATGGACGCGCTCCTGGGGGGCGGCCTGGAGCGGAAGGTGATCACCCAGCTCTACGGCGACCCCGGCTGCGGCAAATCCACCCTCTGCCAGATCGCGGCGGTCGCGGTATTACGGGCCGGAGGTTCCGTCGTGTACTTCGACCCGGAGGGCTTCTCCGTTGAACGGTTCCGCCAGATTGCAGGCAGCGATGCGGAGGCGCTCGCCGAGCGGCTCTTCCTGTACGAACCCATGGACTTTGACCAGCAGGGTCTTTTGATCGCGGAGTCAGAGAAGGTGCTGAAACGGGAGAAGGTCGGCCTGGTCGTTGTCGACTCCGTCACGGTCCTGTACCGGACCGAGCTCGGGAGCGGGAAGGAGGCCCAGCGGAAGCTGGCCCGGCAGGTGATCCTGCTCCTGGGACTCTCCAAACGCTACGATCTCCCGGCCCTCATCACGAACCAGGTGTACATGGACGTGATCCGGAACGTCTCGTGTCCCCTGGGGGGAACGGTCCTCTCCCACCTCTCCAAGGCGATCGTCCGGATCGAGGTGCACGAAGGATTCCGGCGGGCGGTGCTGGAGAAGCACCGGTCGCTTCCTGCGGGCGGGAGCTTCGACTTCGAGATCACCGGAGACGGGATCAGAGCGGTATCGCGCCCGTGAACACCGTCCGGGCCGGCCCCTCCATCTCGTTCACGTCGCCCAGCCGCACCGTGAGGGGGCCACCCCAGGTCTCCACCTGCACGGTGTCCCCCACCATCCCCAGCTTCCGTGCCACCGCAGCGGAGGCCATGGCCCCGGTGCCGCAGGAGAGGGTCTCGTCCTCCACCCCCCGCTCGTAGGTCCGGATCCGCAGGGTGTTCTCCCCTGCCTTCTCGACGAAGTTCACGTTGGCGCCGTTGATAAAGGTAGCATGGTTCCGCACCAGGGGCGCTACCGTTTCGATGTCCACGCTCCCGATCTCGTCGACGATGATCACGGCGTGGGGCACCCCCGTGTTCACCGCGTACACGGTGTTCCCAAGGATCTCCTCCTTGTATTCCCCCTCGCCGGTGGCCGGGATGTCGCTCCGGGCGAACTTCGGCACCGGCATGCCGATGGTGGCCAGGAATTCGCCTTCGGCGTCGTACCGCATCTTCACCTTAATCTCACCGGCCAGGGTCTCCACCGTGCACTCGTCCTTCACATACTCCCTGTCCTTTGCGTATTTCGCCAGGCAGCGGATGCCGTTCCCGCACATCTCCGCCTCGGACTCGTCCGGCTGGAAGAGGCGCATTTTGAGCTCCGCCTTCTCCGATTTCGAGAGGAAGAGGATCCCGTCAGCGCCGATCCCGAAGCGCCGGTCGCAGTACAGGGCAGCGAACTGCCGCCGCGTCTCGTCAGGGACGACGGTCCCCTCCATCTCGTCAATCAGCACAAAGTCGTTCCCGTTCCCCTGCAGCTTGGTGAAATAGATACACCCTTCCCTGGTTTCCCCTGCTTCATCAGCCATGTATTACACCCCACTTCTTCAGCGCCCGCTCCAGTTCGTGATGTTCCCGGGCATACTCCTCCAGGGAGATCCCCTCCATCCAGGCATCCACCGCCTGGCGCATCGCCCGGGCACCCGCCGCAGTCCCGTCGGGGTGGCCGTGGATCCCGCCGCCGGCCTGCAGCACGATGTCGTTCCCCAGCACCTCCAGCTCCCGGTGCACGTTCCCCGGCTGCAGCCCCCCGCTCGCGACCGGAAAGACGCGCTTCAACCCCAGGCAGGGGCCGGTGAGGATCCGGTTGTCCCCCGTCACCTCGTCACGGTCATGGCTCATCTTGCCGCTGACAGTACCGGTGTGGAGCTGGTCCCCACCCAGCCACCGGACCAGGCGGGCGAAGAGGCGCATTGCGATCCCGTGGACAGGGCTCCTCGTCATGGCCGCGTGCATGGTCCGGTGGACGTGGATAGGAACCCGGATCTTCGGTGATTCGGCGAGGGCCTGCAGCGCCGTGAAACCGGCGGTGATGACATCGATCATCACCATGGTGGCCCCCAGGTTCACCGCCTCCTCGGCCCGTGCCACGATCCGGTCGGCACGGGTGGTGATGTTGACCGCATAGAGCACCTGCCGGCCGGTCTCCTCCTTCACCTCTTCCAGCGCCTCCATGACGAGGGACACCCGCTCCCGCAGGGGGCAGAAGGCCTGGTCCGTGAGGGTCTCGTCGTCCTTGATCAGGTCCACCCCGCCCAAAGCCGCCTGGGAGGCGACCGCTGCCGTGTCCTTCGGGGAGAGGCCGACCTTCGGCTTGATGATCGTGCCGACGTGGGGCCGGTCAAGGGTGCCGATGAGCCCCCGGATCCCCCGGATCCCGAACCTGGGGCCGTGGAACGGGATCAGGGACTCGGGGAACTCCGCGTCCAGGAGGCGCACCGATTCCAGTTTCTTCAGGCCGAAGAGGTTCCCGGCCACCACCGAGAGGTACTGGGACACGTTCCCGGGCTCGAAGATCTCGGCCGGGTACCGGATCCGGGTCACGTACCCGTTCCCCCGGGGGGTCACCTCCAGCACCTCCCCGTCCAGGCGGCGCACGTATTCCACCCGGGTGCTGATCCCGGTCCAGGTCCCGGTGGTCTCCTCCTCCGCGATCCAGCGGGCGGCCTCCTCCGGCGCGGTCCCTCTCTCCGGCACGAAGGCATAGGTGGCGATGACGTCCGGCATGGCGCTTCACACCTGATCTCGGTGGTCGATCTGAAATGTCTTGTGGAACTCCTCGAGGGACCAGCCCAGGTAGTCCCGGATGATCAGGTAGGCAAGTGCCGGGGGGATGGCACCCTTTTCCGTCACGATCAGGTCCACGTAGGCCGCGGGGGTCACGTCAAAGACCGGGTTGTGCACCCGGACATTGGGGAGGGAGGAGGCTTCAGCGGGCGAGAGGACCTCCCCCGGATCCCGCTCCTCGATCTCGATCAGCTCGCCCAGGATCGTGCGGGGCGCGAACTTGTAGGTCTCGGCGGCGACGATGAAGGTGGCCCTGGCCTCGTGGGCGGCGAGGGCCACCTGCGAGGTCCCGATCTTGTTCACCACCGCGCCGTTCACGGTGACGGCGTCCGCGCCGACAAAGACCCGGTCGACGCGGTTCATGAAGTGCCGGACCGCAGAGTCGACGATGTAGTGGGTCGAGATCCCGGCACCGGAGAGGGTACGGAGGGTGAGGAGCCCCTGGTTTCCCGGCCGGACCTCGGTCGCAAAGACCTCCATCTCCCGGCCCAGGCGGTGGGCCTCCAGGATGCAGGCCAGCGCCGCCTCCGAGTTGCAGTGGGTGAGGACCGTGTCCCCGTCCCGGATGTGGTGAGCCCCGATCTCCCCGATCCGGTGTACCGCCTCAGCGGACGAGCGGAGGAAAGCCTCACCCCTCTCCTTCACCGCCTCCCTGGCCTCTGCCACGGTGGCGGCGTCCTCCATGGCCTGGAGGACCAGGTGGATGGCATTGGGGAGGGACACGGCCGTGGGACGGGTGGCGAGGAGGGCTGCGGCCGTCTCCTCCATCCCCTTCCGGTAGGTGGGAAGGTCCCGGGCTGCGAGGGAATCCGCCTGCGACACCAGCGCCTCCACGGCGGCGCGGGCGATCCTCCCAGCCCCCCGGATCTCCATCCTTTTTATTTTCTCCGCAGTCTCAGTTACGTGCATCGGCACCCCATGAGAGGGTGTGCGCGGGAGGGATAAAGGGTTGCGGAGGGATGTGCCTGAGGCTGGCCGTGGTCTTTGACAGTGCCGGCACCCTCCTGCGCACCTACCGGGTGGTGAAGGATGTCATCCACGGGAAGATCCACCTGGATGTCGAGACGACAACCCTCACCGCCGCCTCCCCTGACCGGGCCCTCCTCGTCCTCCACGTCACCTCCCGGGAGATTATCGAGCAGCCGCCGGAGGTGCTCCTTTCCACCTACCTGACAGGCCGGAGGATCGGCTTTGGCGTTGCCTGCGCCCGCTCGGTCTTCACCCCGGACCAGGTCTCGGAGATCCTGTACCGTGACACCCGGGCTACCCTGGGGGACCTGCAGGAGTGCATCCGGGAGGTCTGGCGCCACTGCAAACGGGAAGCCCTCCTTGTCATGGACAGCGGGGTGATCCTGCACTTCGGGGCGAAGGCCATCGAGTTCACGGTCACGTCCGGGGGGAGACCGTTTGCCGGCGCACAGGAGACCATCACCGCCCTGCACCGGAGGGGGATCGCCACCTACATCGCTTCCGGTGACCGGGTGGCCAAGCTCGAGAAGATCGCGGAGCATCTGGGGATCCCCCTGGACCGGGTGCACGGGATCGCCACCCCCTCCATCAAGGCCCAGATCGTCTCGGACCTGAAGGAGGAGTACGACGCGGTGGCCATGGTGGGGGACGGGATCAACGATCTCGCAGCGCTCCAGCGGGCGGACGTGGCGATCCTCTCCCTCCAGCAGCCGGGGGAGAAGCCCGCGGCGCTCTACGCGGAAGCGGACCACGTGGTGGGGCGGGTTGCGGACGTGGTGCCCATTCTGGAGCGGATCGCCCGGCGGTGAACGGGGGCCTCCATCGAATATAAAGCATAATATGGGACAAGTGAAACATTAGTGGTTGAGAGGATGAGGATGGCCCCATTGATTACGGTCGACCGGCTCGGCATGAGTTTTAACGGGAAGCCCGCCCTCAAGGATATCAGTTTTACGATGGGCGAAGGGGAGATCGTGGGCATTATCGGCAGGAGCGGTGCGGGAAAGACCGTGCTCATGCACCTGATCCGGGGCGTGGACCAGCCGCCCACCAGCGGAAAGGTCATCTACCATGTGGCGGTCTGCGACACCTGCGACAACATCGAGGTCCCCAGCATGGCAGGCCAGCCCTGCCGAGCCTGCAAAGGAACCCTGCAGCTGGAACACGTGGACCTGTGGGACGAGAAGAACGAGTCCATGAAGCGGCGGGTCATGCACCGGACCGCCATCATGTTCCAGCGCACCTTTGCCCTGTACGGCAATGACCGGGTCATCGAGAACGTGCTCCGGGCCCTGGACGACATCGATTACCCTGAGGAGAAGTCCATCAACCGTGCGGCCGACCTTCTGGACCAGGTCCGGCTCTCCCACCGGATGATGCACATCGCCCGGGACCTCTCCGGTGGCGAGAAGCAGCGGGTTGTTTTGGCCCGGCAGCTGGCCAAGGAGCCGTTCCTCCTCTTTGCCGATGAGCCCACCGGTACGCTGGACCCCGAGACCGGCCGTCTCGTGCACGACATGCTGAAAGAGGCGGCAGCGAGGGAGAAGATGGGCATGGTGGTCACCTCCCACTTCTCCAGGGTCATCGAAGACGTGGCATCGCGGGCGATCCTTCTCTCGGACGGGCAGATCGTGGAGATCGGGACCCCGAAGAAGGTCATCCGACGGTTCATGGCAAACCTGCGGGACAACGAGAAGTTCAGTGCAGCCCAGATCGGCCAGAAGCTCCTGGTGGCCCGGGACGTGATCAAGCGCTACCTCTCCGTCGACCGCGGGATGGTGCGGGCCGTGAACGGGGTCACCTTTGACGTGGGGGAGAAGGAGATCTTCGGGGTCATCGGGAAATCCGGGGCCGGGAAAACCACCCTCTCCCGGATCATCGCCGGGGTCATCGAGCCGACGAGCGGCGAGATGAACATCCGGATCGGCGATGACTGGGTGGACATGACGAAGCCGGGGATCGACGAGCGGGGAAGGGCCAAGGGCTACATCGGACTCCTGCACCAGGAGTACGACCTGTACCCCCACCGGACCGTGCTCGACAACCTGACCGATGCCATAGGCCTCGAGTTTCCCAAGGAGCTCGCGGTGAGAAAAGCGGTGATCACCCTGACGATGGCGGGGTTCACTGAGGAGAAGTCGCGGGAGGTGCTGAACCGGTACCCGGCCCAGCTCTCGGAGGGTGAGCGGCACCGGGTGGCGCTGGCCCAGGTGCTGATCCGGGAGCCCCGGATCGTGATCCTGGACGAGCCCACGGGTACCATGGACTCCATCACGAAGATCGATGTGAAGCATTCGATCCTCCACTCACGGCAGGACATGGAGATGACCTTCATCGTGGTCTCCCATGACATGGATTTCGTGAAGGACATCTGCGACCGGCTGGCCCTGATGCGGGGCGGGAAGATCGTCCAGATGGGGCTCACACCAGCAGTGCTCTCGGGCCTCACCGAAGAAGAGCGGACCATCATGTCCAGTCCCAGCCCCGAGGTGTCCGAACCCGGCGCCGCAGAGTCCGGTACCGGCACCGGGGAGTTCGGGCCCAGCCCCGGGGAGTGAGCGGGCGGATGGAGATCCTCCTCGACGGGAGGAGGCGCCAGGTCCCGTCAGGCACCCGTCTCTCCGAGATCCTTGAGGCGCACGATCCCTGCTGCAGCATCGCGGTGGTGCGGCCCGCAGCCGCACAGGCCACCCAGACCCGCACCATCCTCGTCGCCACCACGCGGGGGGAGGTGGTCATTGAACTCTCCGCATCCCCAGGTATCACCCTGGATATCGCGGGGCTCGCAACGCCCCTCCCCCTCCACTGGGCCGACCGGTACGCCGCGGCCTTCGGTCCCTTCCCCCTGGAGTTCACCCCTTCCCGGACGCCCCGCCCTTACAGCCGGGGGGACGTGCTGGTGGGCTGCGGGGGGTATGACCCCCGGCATTCCTACCTGATCTTCTCCCGGATCCGCCACCTGGCCGACCACGGCGCGGTTGGCGAGGGTGGTGTCGTCGGCCGGGTGGTCTCCGGCGGGGGGGTCATTGACCGGTGGATGGCCGGGGACCGGATCGAGCGGATCGAGCGGGTCATCTCCTGGGAGGACCGGACCACCGCCTTCACCACCACGGACCCGTCATCGCTCCCGCTGGAGGACGGGATGCAGGTGGTGACCCGGGTGGCGGTGGTGGCGCAGGGCTACACCCCGGAGAAGGTCGATACCTCCCTCGCCGCCACGGTGGAGCACCTGCTGCTGGTGGTGCAGCGAGGGCATTTCCATGTCCACCGGGCGGCGAGCACCCATATCCGGGATGAGAGCCTGTCGGGATCCGACCTCCCGACCGAGGAGAAGCAGTTCCGGGGCGAGGGCACGGTCACGGTCCGTTCGGAGGGGCCCGGCAGGGGCGACGTGTACATCTACCGGACCGATCTGCCCGGTACCCCGGCGCATTCCGTGGCGGGCCAGGTGGTGCATGGCATCGAACTGGTGAAGCTCGCGAAGGCGGGGGAGATCCTCTGCATCTCAGTGAGCCCGCCGCGCCTGGATCTGATCGGGATGACTGCGGAGAAGGCAGTGAAGGTGGCGGGTGAACGGGGCCTCACGACGGCACTGGATACCCAGGACCTCTCCCGGCTGGTCGTGGACCAGGACCCGGGGACCACGATGGAAGCCCTTGCGAAGCGTTCGGTCACCCTCAGCACCGCACCGGAAGGGAAGGTGATCGGGATCCGGCTCGATGACGACCGTGCCCCGGCCAGCTGCGAGATCTTCCGGCAGGTGACGGGCCTCAAGGTCCACGCTCTGGGCAGGATGCCGCTCTTCTTCCGGTTCGAGGACGTGCTGCTCTTCCGCCCGCCCCTCCGGCAGGGGAGGAAGATCCTGCCCGAGAACACCCCCGAGGGGGAGGTGCCGGCGTATGCCCTGGGGATGACCAACGACTCCCGGAAGGGGGCCGGAGCCGTCGGGATCCGGTCCTCCCCCCACCGGGAGTTCGGGCCCACGTCAGAACCGTTCGAGGGCACGAATATCCTGGGTGTGGTGGTGGACACTGGGAAGCTGGGAGCACTGAAGGAGAAGGAGATGATCTACGTGAGAGAGGTGGGGCCATGAAGGAGTACCGGCCGAAGTACCAGGGAACGCATACCGTCTACGTCTTTGTGGAGTCACCGGATGTCACCCCGCAGGACCTCTCCCTTCGGGCCTACGAGGCAGCCCCGGACCTGATGATCAAGGAGACCTGCTTCGGCCTGCAGATCACGGGTGCACCCGAAAGGGTGGCAGAGGTTGTCGCGACCCTGCGGGCCCTGGACCCGAGCCACATCTTTGTCAAGGACCGGGGGTTCCCGCCCGGCGACCCCCGCCGCTGCCGGGCCAACATGGGCGGGGCCCGGCCGGGCTTCTTCGGGCACGAGTACGAGCTCTCCCTGATCCGGTTCATCTCCGGGGGGCTGGAAGCCCTCGCCCGGCGGGAGGCCGGGGACTCGGCCCTGGATGCGCTGGAACGGAAGAAGAAGAAGCCGCTGGATCCCGACCGGCTGAAAACAATCTTCGATGCACAGGAGCCCTCCCATGGCTAAGATCTTCATCTACCCGACGACAAGCCTGATCCTCTCGGACATGGTGGCCCGCTTCGGCCACGAACCCCTGGGGGCCGCCCTGGGGATCCGGGAACGGATCCAGACCGCGGGCTTCGACTCCCCGCCCCTGCAGGTCACCCCCGAGGAGCCGAAGAAGGGGCTCCGATGGGCAGCTGTTGAGGTGCCGTCGGGTGTCCGGGGCAGGATGGCCATCCTTGGCCCCCTGATCGACCATGCGGAGGCCGCCATCATCATCAACGATGCCGATCTGGCTTTCGGCTGCATGGGGTGCGCGAGGACCAACGAGCTGCTCCTGTTCCTGCTCCGGCACCGGGGGATCCCGGTCCTGGACCTGACCTACCCGAGATCCGAGGAGGAGGGCGAGATCTTTGTGGCCGCGATCCGGGAGTTCCTGGAGAAGCTGCCGAAAGGGGGGAAGGCCGAATGACCGACAAGGTGCGCATCGCGCAGCTGGCCTGCGGGCCGGAGTACAGCGGGGTGCAGAAGGAGATCAACGACGCGGCGGCCGCTGTGGGGGCCGAGATCTTCTTCCCGGATATTGCTCTTTCGGACGTGAAGCGGGACCTCACCCTCTTCGGCCTGGACGTCCGGTCCCCGGACCTGAAGCTGGCCATTGCCCGTGCGAAGGAGCTGGTGGAGGGGAGGATCGAGGCGGACGCCGTCTTCATTGCCACCTGCTTCCGGTGCGCCGAGGCCGCCATTGTGAGGAACGAACTGCGCCGCTACATCGTGGAGCACTCCACGCTCCCGGTGGTCTCCTACTCCTTCACCGAACGGACCACGTCCGGGACCCTGCTGACCCGGATGGAAGCCCTCACCACCATCGCCCGCAGGAGGGCGCTCCTGGCCCGGGAGGTGCAGGAGGGGCTCACCCTGGGACTGGACTCGGGTTCTGCCACAACAAAGGCGATCGTGATGCAGGACAACCGGATCATCGGCAAGGGGTGGCTTCCCACCATCGAGGTGCTGAAGTCCGCGGAGGACGCCATCGCGCTTGCCCTGGCCGAGGCCGGTGTCTCTCGGGAGGAGATCCAGGCTGTGGGCACCACCGGCTACGGGCGCTACCTGGTGGGGCAGCACATCCATGCGGATCTGATCCAGGAGGAGCTGACGGTCAACTCCAAGGGTGCCGTGTTCCTGGCCGACCACCAGCACGGTCCCTGCACGGTCATCGACATCGGCGGCATGGACAACAAGGCCATCACCGTCCACGACGGAATCCCCGGCACCTTCACGATGGGTGGGATCTGCGCGGGGGCCAGCGGCCGGTTCCTGGAGATGACCGCGAAACGGCTGGGAGTGGAGATCACCGAGCTCGGCCCCCTGGCCATAAAGGGCCTCTCCACCCGGGTGCCCATGAACTCCTACTGCATCGTCTTCGGGACCCAAAGTCTCGTGAACGCGCTGGCCGCGGGATCCACCCGCGAGGACGTGGCGGCGGCAGCCTGCCACTCGGTGGCCGAGCAGGTCTTCGAGCAGCAGCTGCAGGAGGTGGACATCAAGGAGCCCGTGATCATGGTGGGCGGCACCTCGCTCATCTCCGGCCTGGTCCATGCCATGGGGACGCTGCTCCAGACCGAGATCCTGGTCCCCATCCACTCCCAGCACATCGGTGCCGTCGGCTCAGCGCTGCTCGCATCCGGGTTCATCCGGGAGAAGCGATGAGCGGTCTCGATTACTTCGTGGTGGAGAGCCCTGAGCCGACGGGGAAGGCGTACTACGAGCGGATCGCAGGGGACGTGCTCCAGGACCTGAACCTGCTGCAGGTGGTGGAGAAGCTGCATATCTACGTGGACCCGAAGGTCCCCATCTTCGTGGCCGTGGGGGTGACCCGGAAGCTGCCCTCGCAGGTCCGGGTCAGGGACTTTGCCTCGGTCGTGCCCCTGGAGTCCCGAATCACCCTCTCCATTGGGGACGAGACGTACCTCGCGCCCCTCCTCACCCTCCTCTGGGACCGGTACGGGAAAGCACAGGTGGACCAGCCGGACCGGTTCACGGTGGTGGTGACAGCCCCCGGGGTCACCGCACAGGAGATCGAGGATACTGTGGTGCTGGACCCGACGGGGAGTCTCTACCGGGACCTGATCTATGCGCTCGTCTGCATCCAGCCAGAAGGATTCAAGGTCCGGAAGCAGAGCTACGGGGACGGCCGCTTCTACTTTGTGGCCAGCGAGGATACCCTGCCCGAGGACGTCGTGCAGACCCTCGTTGCCGAGAAGTTCCGGCTCATCGGGGTGAATCCGTGATCTTCGAGCCCGTTACCTACAAGGGCGGGGTGTACCGGTACGAGGAGATCTATGAGCTGATCGAGGACCTGGGAGGCTACATCGTGCAGCTGCAGCAGATCGCGGGCGACATCATCATCCAGGCACTGGTGCCCCGCGAGGACATCGAGATGATGCGGCAGATCGCGAAACCGCTGAATGGAACGGTGACCCTCTCCCCTCTGGTGGGCACCGAGATCGCGGTGGTCTCCCCCTCCCTGGAGATCCACCACCTGCCGCATGCCTCCTGTGACGTGGCCGAGTACCTGCGCCGGTTCGGCGCCAAGACCAACATGGTGGGCCTGGCCAGGGGGTTCGGGAAACGGATCGCGCAGCTGAATGTTGAGGAGCGGGATGTCATCAACGAGCATGACTGCGCCATCTACGTGCTGGGCAACTTCGAGGAGTGCATCCACCACAAGTTCACGGCCCTGCGCCGGGGGATCCAGGTACCCATCATCCTCACCGGTGCCCCAACAAAGGAGGAGCTCCAGCGCTGCGTGGACCCGCCGGTGGAGGGATACGTCGGGGGCATGGGCCGGATCGCCCACCGGGCCAAGCGCCCTGAGGAGCTGGAGAAGCTGGAGGAGATGGCGGCCGAGGTCTCCCGCGTGCTGGAGGTGCGCCGGACCGAGATCGCGAAGGACCCCCTGTCGGTGATGCCGCCACGGCTCATGCAGGTGATCCTGGAGAAGCTCCCGGCGATACACGACGTCACCTCCCCCACCCCCGTCACCGTCCAGATGGCAGGGCTCCTGGTCAAGCTCCCGTACGGGGAATATGCAGGAGCCGTCCGCGACCTGGAGATCGAGCGCGGGATCCGGGTGCGGGACGTGGCAGACGTGCTCCCGTCCCGGATGCGGACCTATATCTGGGTGCGGGTCAAACCCTTCTCCGAGACCA
>JAJRCY010000009.1 GCA_028678715.1 Methanomicrobiales archaeon
CCGGGTCCAGTGCCCATGCGTCGGGGTTCCTGTCCCGGGGGGAGGGGAGGGCCGGGTGCAGTTTCATGGTGAATCCGTTCTCCAGGAAGAACCGGAAGATCGCGTCCCGGGACTTCACCGAGCGGGAGGTGAAGGTGCAGATGAAGCTGACCCGGAGGCCGTGGGCCCGGGCGACCTCATACCCCTTCATGGTCCGGTCAAAGTAGCCTTCTCCTCGCTGGGGGTCGTTGATCTCCCGGGGGCCGTCGATGCTGGTGCCGATAGGGACGTGGTACTCTGCAAGAATCTGCGCCAGTTCCGGGGTCAGCTTCCAGAGGTTGGACTGCATGGCAAAGGCCGGCGTCAGGTGGCGCAGCCCCTCCGAGATCGGGGGCAGTGCCTGCCGGTAGAATTCTGCGCCGGCCAGCAGCGGTTCCCCGCCGTGGAAGGTGATGGTCACCGGCCGGTCCTGGAAACCCTTCAGCCACTCCACCGTTTCCCTGACGGTATCGATACTCATCACCGGGGATCCCTCCTCCGAGCTCCAGCAGTAGCGGCAGCGGGCGGGACACCCGAGGGTGGGGACGAGCATGATGTGGAAGGGCGTCTTCAATCCTTGAGGATCTTCTCCCTCAATCCCGAAATAGTGATCGGTCACCAGCGAATTGCGGAAGTATCACTGAGGGATCGCGGCGGCGGTCACCGTCCAATCCCTTATCTGCCCGGCACTCCCACCCTTCAATTGGAGAGAAAGAGTGGTGGAGAAGATGCCAACAGATGAGGAGTTGCGGAAGATGGCACGGGAGACGGCTGAGGAGAAGGCCGGATTCTTCATGCATTTCGCAATCTACATAGCCGTGAACGCGTTTCTCATTGCCCTCTGGTGGGTCACCGGCGGGATAGGGACCTTCCCCTGGTTTGTCTTCCCGCTCTTCGGGTGGGGGATCGGGATTGTGGCTCACTACATTGGGACATACCGTGGGAAAGCCTATGTGGAGAGGATGGCGGAGGAGGAGTACCGGCGGCTGAAACTGAAGTAAGAGCGACACCGCGGGGTGGGCCCGAGCATCCCGGAGAGGCTGGTCTCACCCCTGCCCCTCGTCCATCGCCTCCCGGCTCCGCATCTGGTAGAGGTGGACCGGGTCCATCTCCCGGTACTGGCCGTCGCCGGTCCGCATGATGATCGTCCGGATTCCCGCGTTCACGATCATCTTGCTGCAGAGGAAGCAGGGCCAGATGTCGGTGGTCTTGTCGTTCTCCACCTCATAGCCGGCCAGGTACAGCGTGCAGTTCCGGGCGTGCTTCCCTGCCTGGAGGAGCGCGTTCATCTCGGCGTGCACGCTCCGGCACTTCTCGTAGTGGGAGCCGGGGGGTATCTTGTGCTCCAGCCGCCAGCACTTCTTGATCTCGGTGCAGTCCAGCTGCTTCCGCGGGGCTCCCGTGTAGCCCGTGGAGACGATCGTGTTGAACTCGTCGACGATGATGGCGCCGAAGTTGCGCCGCAGGCAGGTCCCCTGGTGGGCGCAGCGGTGGGCCAGGTCAAGGAAGTACTGATGCCGGTTCGTGCGCATGGTAACAGGATGGGAACGGGGGGGGAAAAAGGCAGCGATGGGGAGCCAGGAACCGGGAGATCCTTCCGCTCCCCTCACGCGTTCTTCAGGGCCACGATATCCGTGACACCCACCAGTTTCCACACCAGGTTCCGGGACTCCTGAACGATCTTCTCAGGCGGGTCGCCTGGACTGTACCCCAGGGCCGCCATCACCTGGGGCGAGAGCTTCCGCTTCCGGATCATCTCCACAAAGGACTGCCGCACACGGTTCTTCTCCACGGGGTCGGTGATCTCGCGGAGCATCCCCTGCAGGCTCACGAAGTGGTACGAGGAGAGATCCCCGGCGTAGCGCTCGATCTCCACCGAAACCGAGGGATCCTTGCGGAAGTATTCGATCTTGCGTCCGTAGCGGGTGGGGAGGAAATGGAGGTATTTCCCGTCGAATGTGTACAGGAACGGGGCGATGTAGGGGAACCGATCCCCGCGGAAGGCGATCCGGCAGACGCAGTTCTCCTGGATCAGGCGGTCGTACTCCTGCTTCTCCATCGGGGGTATCTTCAGGATGTCCATGGGGATTCGTTAGGAGTCACAGGGATAAGAAAGTGCCGGCCACGGCCGGTTCCCCCCCTCCTTTGCCCCACCGTCCGCCAAAGTGTCATGGCACCCAGTCAGGTCAATGTCCCTGTGTCTTCGGAGCCAGGGTGAACCGCCATCGGCAGAACATCTCCGGTGGATGGGGATCCGGGGGTGCGAACTGGCACTCCACCCGGATGCGGGGATCGATCACCTGTGCAAAGGCGGTGAATTCGGCCCGGTGCATCTCCCGGCAGGCGTACTCCGGGAGACCCCGGCGCAGCCGGGCCTCCTGGGTGGGGCAGGAAGGAACGGTGATGACCACCTCATTGTCCTTCTCTTCAATCCGGTAATCCACGATCATGGTCCAGGGAAAGAGCCGCAGCGCCTTCAAAAATCCCGAAAGCCCCCTGTCGGTGATGTGGAACCGTTCCACGAGGCTCCCTGCCCCCATGCCGCCCGCCTTCCCCCACACCCGCCCGTTCAGGGCGTCGGCCCGGGACTGGCCGAACTCCTCGGCGACAAAGAGGTACCAGAACGCATCTACCACCCGGTAGTGCCAGAGAAGGAACTCCAGGTACTCCCGTTTCTCCGCATCGGTCATCCGGTCAATGGCCTCAAGGTTCACCTGACACCCTCCCTCCCCGAGGCGCGGGGAGTACCAAACGGTACCGCATGCGGGGCATTGAAGCCTTCGGAAGGCGATAGGAGTGCCGGAGAAGGGCAGGAGGAAGGAGAGGTGGGAAGCGGCAGCCGTATCCATGACCCCGATGAGCTGAAGAAAATCCTCTGTGACCGGTGCAGGGAGATGGAGATCCCGATGGTCGGGATCGCGGGTGCAGACCGCTGGGACACCCCTCTCTTCCACCCCTGGGTTCCGGAGGATTTCCGCCCCCGGTCCATCTTTCCGGAGACGCGGTCTGTTCTGGTCATCGGGCTTCCCATCCACCTGCCGGTGCTGGAGACCTCGCCTTCGATCTGGTACCGGGAGGAGTACCATACGGTCAACACCCTGCTGGATCAGTACACCTACCGGCTGGCTGCGTTCCTGAACCGGCAGGGATACCCGTCGGTCTTTGTCCCCCGGGACGGGTACGGGTCCATCCGGGTGCTCCTGAAGCACCCCGTGGCCTTCTTCTCCCACCGGCATGCGGCATTCCTGGCAGGCCTGGGGAACTTCGGCGTGAACAATATGGTCCTGACCCCGGAATTTGGCCCCCGGGTCCGGTTCGGGGCTGTCCTCACGGCAGCAGACCTGCCCCAGGATCCCCTCAGGGAAGCTCCGCTCTGCATCCGGTGCATGCGGTGCGTGGAGCTTTGCCCCTCACGGGCCCTCGCGGAAGGGGAGTACCCGGAGCAGCTGACCGAAAAATCCGCCTGCGCCACCTACAGCGCACACCTCAACGAACGCTACGTCTCGCCCTGCGGCATCTGCATCAAGGTGTGCCCGGTGGGGGAGGACCGGATGCACTTCGGGATGGAGGACCCATCTGTCTACGAACCGGGGAAGACGCCACGGTTTCTGGAACGGGCATGGAAGCATGTGAGAAGCCACGGGGGACTGTGATGGATCCCCTGCCGGACCCCTTTCTCTTCGCCCTCTTCGAAGGCCTCCCGCGGAAGGGACCTGGTTCCGCTGCCAGCACGGAACGGGCGTACCGGTGCATCGGTGACCACCTGCACCGTCCCCAGATCCTGGACATCGGATGCGGTGCCGGGGCATCGGCACGGGAACTGGCCCGCCTCTCCCGCGGCGAGGTGGTGGCAGTGGACATCCACCTGCCTTTCCTGCAGGAAATGCGGGACGGGGCGATAGGAAAGGGCCCGGGCCGCCAGATCACCCCCATCCAGGCCACCATGGACCGGCTCCCGTTCCGTGAGGGTACCTTCGATGTGGTCTGGAGCGAGGGAGCCATATCCGTGATGGGATTCCCGCAGGGCCTCCGCTCCTGGCGGCCCCTCCTCAGGGATGGCGGATTTTTCGCCGTGACCGAGCTTGCCTGGCTCGTCGACGATCCTCCCGGCGAGGCCCGCGGCTTCTTTGCCGAAGGATATCCCGCCATGGTCACGGACGCAGCGAACCGGCGCATGATCCAGAAAGAGGGATACCGGCTCCTGGAGGCATTTCCGCTCCCCGAATCCGCATGGCGGGAGGAATATTACGCACCTCTCGGAGAAAGGGTGCGGGAGATCCGGAGCCGGGGAGGGCTCTCCCCCGGCCAGGAGGAGATTCTCGCGTTCACGGAGCGGGAGATGGAGATGTATGAGAGGTACTCCTCCTCGTACGGCTACGTCATGTACGTGATGGAGGAGACGGGACGGGCACTCCACCGCTGAACGGCCGGCCCCGCGACAGGGACGGGGTCACAGGCCACGAGGCGGGAGACGCCCGTCAGGATGGGGGGTCCCGCCCTTCCCTCACCTGCAGGTCGTCCTCCAGAAGGCGGGCAGGATCGGACGGAGACCGGGTCTGTACCAGGAGGAAGGTCCGGCTCACCGTGGGGGATGTCCGGGACGCTTCCTCCAGGGTCCGGATCAGGATCCGGATCGCATCCTCCAGGGTTCCGTTCTTCCACCCGGCCGTGATGCACCGGTGGGCAACCCGTTTGGACACCTCGTTCCCCAGGACCACGAAACTGCCTGCCCCGCCCCCGCTGCGCCGGGTCACCCGCCCGCCCTCCAGGTCGATGAGGGCATACATCCCTGCAGCAACGTACAGCCGCCGCACCCGGACTGCCGGTCCGTCCCGCTCCCCCACCTCGCCCACCAGGACTCCGCCGCGGTCCCTCACCTTCACCCTGTCGTCCCGGATCCGGAGCGTGATCTCCAGGGCAGCGGCACGGCGGTGCAGAGCCTCGTCGTCGGTGATGGTGCCCCCGTAGAGTTCCCCCTCCAGCGCTGCCACCGCTCCCGGTTCCCCCCCGAACGAGATCTCCCGCATGTCCCCTGCCATGGCGGCACACCGGGCCCCGATGAAGGCGATGACCAGGCTCATGCCAGACCCCCTCCCCCCCCTCCTTCCGGATCTCTCCACAGGGAAGGGGATAAGGGTGCCCCTGGCCACGGGACGGGGCGGGAGCGCGGGGAAAGGATATGAAAGATGTCCGCCCAGATTCTTTCTGTTGCAGGCATCGCTGGCTGCAGGTGGCGGCACCGGGGGGATGGAGATGGCGCACCAGATCATGGTCATTGACGATGACCCGGGCATCCGGGAGGTGCTCACCCTCTTTCTGCAGAAGTTCGGCTATGTTCCCCTTGTCTTTGACAACGCGGTCTCTGCCCTGGAATGCCTGGCCACCCGGTGTCCCTCCCTGATCCTTCTGGACCTGATGATGGAACCCATGAACGGGCTCCAGTTTCTTGAAGAGCTGGAGAAACGGTATGACCGGAACGAACGGATCCCGGTGCTGATCCTGTCTGCGTACGGCCTTCCCGAGGAGGACAGGGACCGGCACCAGGACTGGATCTCCGGTGTCCTGAAGAAGCCGATTCTCCCGTCAGACCTCCGCCGCGAGATCGAAACCCGGATCTGATCCGCAGGGGGGGCCCGAGGGGCCTGCCGGTTCCCTCCCCGTCGGTTCGGAATCCCTGACGAGGGGAAGGTTCGCTGACGCCGATCTCTGATGGGAAAGGATTTCTCCCCGGGAATGGGGCGGGGGGAGGGAGGAAATCTGCCGTCCTGTCCGGGGGAGGGGCAACGGGAGGGGCGGAGGCCACTCCCGGTCCCACCCCGGGAGTGGCTACCCCCTCCTTCGGTCCCTGCCATCTCTTCCCACTCATTGGTCAGGGAGGTTATTTCTTCTGGACCGCCAGGTAGCGCTGGTTCACCGCATCCCAGTTCACGATGTTCCAGAAGCCCTCCACGAACTTGGCCCTGTCGTTCCTGTAGTCCAGGTAGTAGGCGTGCTCCCAGACGTCCAGCACCATCAGGATGGGGAAGGCAGGGTGCATGTTCACGTTGTGCTTCTCCACCTGCATGAGCATGGGACGCTGGGTGATGCCGCAGAAGCTGAGGACCGCCCATCCCGATCCCTCGACACTGTTGGCCGCCTGGGTGAACTCCTTCCTGAACCGGTCAAAGGACCCGAATTCCGCGGTGATCGCTTTCCCGACCTCACCCGCAGGAGCACCGCCGCCCCCCTTTCCGGCGGGGGCCAGGTTCTCCCAGAAGAGCCGGTGCAGACGGTAGCCACCGGTGTGGAAGGTGAGTTCCTTGAGGGTCGCCTTCATGTCCAGGTCTGTGTTCTCCTTCCTCGCCTTGGCCAGCTTCTCGAGAACTGCGTTGGCCCCGTTCACGTAGGCCTGGTGGTGCTTCTGGTGGTGGATCGTGAGCTGCTGCTCGGAGATGTAGGGTGCCAGCGCCTTGTAGTCATACGGGAGCGCGGGCAGGGAATACAACTTTGGTGCGTCCATGCGTGGTTCCTCCTCGGATAATAACAGGCGGCGGCCACGGGCAGATGCCTGCTGCCGGGCAGGGGGCCGCGTCCGCACCTGCGTTCCAGTGCTTGCCCTCCAAGGATAAAAAAGCAACCCGGGGTAACTTCCCCGGGGGAGTGTCTGACGGGGGACGCCGTTCTCCGGACGTTGCGCCGCTGCCTGTGCAGGATTCCGGAGCCTTCCCACCTATTATCTCTTCAGACCGCCCACAGGTACTGGATGAAGCAGAAGATCCACGGGAATTATTACGATACCGATACCGCCACCCTCCTCGCTTCCGAGCAGCCCTGGGCGGTGGCATCCGGCGAAGCTTCCGGTCTCCGGAAGAAGTTCCTGTACCGGACCCCGGAAGGGCGCTTCTTCATCTGGCACAGGACCCAGTGGGAGAAGACCCGCGATATCCTGGAACCTCTCTCCTCCGATGCGGCGAAGGAATCCTTCCACCAGCTGCCGGTGAAGGTGCAGGAGTTCGGGGACGCTTTTTCTGCTGATACACGATAGGAGCCGGCGCCCGCTCTCAGCGGACCATGGGCGGACCGGGGGATCCGGCAGGAAACGGGGAGATACTATTTGGCCTTTCCTGCTTCACCCTCCTGATATCGGATATCCTTGAAGGCCCCGGCTGTCCTGCAGCAGCGCACGATTTCCCCATCGGATCCCTTGGGCACCCTCATCGTGGCCAATACCATCACCATCATCCTCGCCATGGTGGAAGATATCTGGGCCCATGTACGGAAGCATGCCGCTCCGTCTCCTGAAGGGGAGATGGCGTCAGGGAACTGAGGCTACCACGTACGGAGGGGAGAGAGCAGGTCCTGGGATAGCGCCCTTCTTCTCTGTATCCTCGCCCTCTCGTCGTCACACCCGTTCGATCCGGATCTCCGCTGCTCCTTTCGCCGTCCGCAGCACCCGGGGGTCACCATCGATCATCCCCACCAGGTTCACGGCGGATGCGGGCACAGGATTCTCCCCGGAGGAGAGGGGCGTGGGCCCGAAGAAGATGGCCACCGCCTGCCCCGGTGGCCAGTAGCCGATATCGCCGACCTCCACCTCCGACGTGGCGGTCTCATCCGGATCCCACGCAACCGGTACCGTGAAATAGAACTCGTCACCCCACTCCTGCACACGGGACCTGAGGGGCAGGGCTGCGGCAATGGCACGGGCACACGGGGTATCCCCAAGGGTCCCATCGAGAACCAGGGACCCGATCCGGATGCGGATGGGAGTGGTCATGGATCACCGCATGGACCGGATCTGCCGGGGTGTCAGGAGCCAGTGGAGTTCGCCCGTGATCCCGTCGGTGAATGCGATCCCCCGGATCTTCGCGAGACCCCCTTTCGCGAGGGTGATGTGCGCCCGCTCATCCCCGGCGACGATCCGGCTCGCCAGGGTGGAGAGGTGCGGTTCGTGGCCCACGAGAAGGATGGCCTCTGCCCCCCCGTGCCGGGCAATCCGGATGACCAGGTCCTCCACGCTCCCGCCCGGCGCCAGTTCATCCCAGACCTCCAGTTCCGGGCAGGGCTCCAGTGCGTGGATGACCAGATCTGCGGTCTCGCCTGCCCGGGTGAGGGGGCTCGTGGCCACGAAAGCGAGGGGGATCCCCCTCGAGGCAATCCACGCGGCCACCTGACGGATCTCCTTCCTGCCCTCGGTTGTGAGGACCTGGACATCATCGCCACTCCCGCTCCCCGTTTCCGACTTCCCGTGACGGAGCAGATAGAGGTCCACGAAAGACCGGGGGCATCCTCAGGAGAAAAGGATTCCGGCGGTGGTGCACGCAGAAGGATCTTACCAAAGGTCCATGGGTTTGGGCGGGGCATTCGATCTGCAGGGAGTACCGGGACGCTCCAGGGGGGACCTGCGGTCCCCCCCGCCGCGTGGGCGCCCCCCCACGTGAAGATGGGAGGATCCGTTCTGCATCGGGATTGCAGGAGAGGATCTTCCCGGAAACCGAGGATCACTTCATCCTCATCGGGTGATGCCCACGCGGCGGGGGCGGAGCCCCCAAGAGCGTCTCGCTCGTAGTCAGTGCATGCGTATCACCCTCTCCCCGTATTCCAAGAGAACTTCAGGAAGGGCGCGGCGGGCAGGGTGCACCCTTATGGGGAGGGACGGGAGAGAATGTACCACGGGATGGCCTCCATGGGGGACCAGAGCTTCACGGAAGTGATCCGGGCTTCCCCCCGGATCTTTGTCATCGGGGTCGCCGGTGACAGCGGGTCAGGGAAGACCACCTTCACCCAGGGAGTCCGCTCCCTCTTCGGTGAGGATCTCGTCACCACCATCACCCTGGATGATTATCACCGGTTCGACCGGGAGGAGCGTGCCGCCCGGGGAATCACCCCCCTCAACCCTGAGGCGAACCGGATCGACCGGATCGAAGAGGATCTGGCTGCGCTCCGGACCGGGCGGGAGATCGAAAAACCTGTGTACCTCCACCGTACCGGCAGTTTCGGCACCCCGGTCCGGTTCTCGTCGCGGAAGGTCCTGATCGTGGAGGGCCTCCACACGCTCTTCACGGAACATCTGCGCAGCCTCCTGGACTTCTCCATCTTCGTGGATCCGGGGAAACCCGTGAAGTACGAGTGGAAGATGCGCCGGGATGTGGGGGAACGCGGCTACCGGCGCGAGGACGTGGAGCGGGAGATCACCGAGCGGGAGCCTGATTACGACCGGTACATCGCCCCCCAGAAGGAGTATGCGGAGGCGGTCATCACCCTGCGCCACTCCAAGTACGGGGCAGACCTGGGCATCGCCCGGAACGTGTACCAGGTCTCTGTCTCCCAGTCCCGGATGCGTCACGGCAGGGAGGAGATCGATCTCCTGCTGGACCTGTACTCCATTCTCTCCCTCTCGGAGCGGGATTTCCTGCTGGAGTTCACCCGGACGGACCGGAACGGCAGGAGGATGGGTGACCTGATCATTGACGGCGAGCTCTCGGCCCACGTCGTGGAGCGGCTGGAGCGTTCCATCGAGGACCAGACCGGGGTGCGGCCCATTGCCCTCTTCCGGCACCGGGACTACGTCACGGCAGGGGACCTGGCCCAGCTGATCCTCTGCTGGCGTATCATCCACCGGCGGCTCCTCACGGGGGAGGGGAGATGATCCCCGCAGGGGGATTCCCCGAGGAACCGGTAGCAGGGGGATGGGCTGATATGGGCGGCGGATCAAGGATGCAGGGAGGAAGCCCATGAACGGCCGGCTGCGCATCGGTCTCGTTCAGACATCCGTAACCCCGGATCCCCGGGAGAACCTCCGGCGGACCCTGGCACTCGCGGAGACGGCCCTGGAGAAGGGGGCACGGATTGTCTGCCTGCAGGAGCTTTTCCATGTCCCCTACTTCCCCCAGGCAGCGGGGGGGGATGCATCGGCCTATGCCGAGGCTCTCCCCGGCCCGTCCACGGAGGCATTCGCTGCTCTGGCAGGGGAGCACCATGCCGTGATCATCGTGCCCCTCTGTGAGCGGGGCGTTGACGGGGTCCACTACAACACCGCGGCGGTGCTGGATACCGACGGGATGCTCCTCCCCCCGTACCGGAAGGTGCATATCCCCTTCGACCCGCTCTTCTATGAGAAGGCCTACTTCCGGCCCGGGGACTGCTACCGTGTCTACCAGACGGAACATGCACGCTTCGCAGTCCTGATCTGCTATGACCAGTGGTTCCCGGAAGCGGCCCGGGCCGTGACCCTCATGGGCGCAGAGGTGATCTTCTACCCCACGGCCATCGGCTGGATCCGGGGTGGGAACGAGCGCCCGGAAGGGGACTGGCGGCCTGCCTGGGAGACAGTGCAGCGGGGGCATGCCATCGCGAACGGCGTGCACGTGGCTGCCGTGAACCGGGTAGGGACCGAGGGGGAACTGGAATTCTGGGGCTCATCCTTTGTCAGCGATGCCTTCGGCTCTATCCTGGCACGCGCCTCGGAGACCCGCGAGGAGGTGCTTCTCGCCGACCTGGATCTCTCCCTGAACGGCCGGGTGCGGGAGGGGTGGGGATTTTTACGGAACCGCCGCCCGGATACCTATGCGGCACTCACCGATACCGGCAGCGGTGAGGGTGCTCCGCTCCTCGTGCGGTCCCAGTCCCCGCTGCGGCTGGGGTACCGGATGCCGGCCGAGTGGGAGCCCCACGCGGCCACCTGGCTTGCCTGGCCACAGGACAACGACACGTTCGCGGACCTCCCTGCGGTGGAGAGGTCCTGCACCGGGGTCATTGCGGCCCTCCACCGGGACGAGCGGGTGGAGCTGCTGGTCCTGGACCGTCCCATGGAGAAGAGAGTGCGAACCCTGCTGGGATCGGCAGGCATCGATCTCTCGCGGATCCGGTTCCACCGGCTGGAGTACGCGGATGTCTGGTTCCGGGACTACGGCCCCACCTTCGTCGTGCACCCGGAGGATGCGCTCCCGGGCATGGTCCACTGGCGGTTCAATGCCTGGGGAGGCAAGTACCCGCAGCTGGCCGGGGACACGGTGATCCCGGAGCGGATCTGCCGTGCACCCGGCATGAGGGTGTTCACACCGGGCATCGTCATGGAGGGTGGTTCCATTGATGTGAACGGCAGGGGCACGGTCCTCACCACCGAGCAGTGCCTGCTCCAGCCGAACCGGAACCCGTCCCTCTCCCGGGAGGAGATCGAGGCGTACCTCCAGGAGTACCTGGGGGTCTCCCGCGTGGTCTGGCTGAAGGAAGGCATCGCCGGAGATGATACGGACGGCCACATCGATGACATCGCCCGGTTCTCGGATCCCTCCACCATCCTCTGCGCGGTTGACGAGGACCCGGGGGACGAGAACCACGATGTGCTAAAGGAGAACTTCCGGATCCTGCGGGAGGCCAGGGACCAGGATGGCCGTCCCTTCACGATCCTCCCGCTGCCGATGCCGGACCCCGTGGGCGACGGGATCCGGCTCCCTGCCAGCTACGCCAACTTCTACATCGGGAACCGGACGGTACTGGTGCCGGTCTTCGGCGACCCGAACGACTCCCGGGCACTGGCCGTCATCGGGGACGCGTTCCCGGGCCGGAACGTGGTGGGGATCGACTGCCGGGCCATGGTCCATGGCCTGGGTGCCCTCCACTGCATCACCCAGCAGCAGCCCTTACCCTGATCCCCGGATGGCTAGCGGCGGTACATGGCGATGGTGGTCCCGAACTGGACGATATGCCCCTTCATGGCGTTCACCATGCCATGGACCCGGGATCCCGGCGGGATGTCGAGAAAGGTGTCCAGCCCGTATACCCGGAACTGGTACCGGTGGGTGGAACCCTGCGGCGGACAGGGACCGGTGTACCCGATCGTTCCATAGTCATTCTCACCCTGGACGGCGGGGACCGGGGCGGTGACCACCGGATCGCCGGGTATGCCTGCAGGGATCACCGGTACCGGGGGCAGGTTCCAGATCAGCCAGGGGCAGAAGGAGCAGCCGGGCATAAAAGGGTTGGTTACGTAGAGGGCAACCGATGCTGCCGAAAGGCCCCCGAGGGTGATGGCGGGGGATCGGTCCCCCCCGTCGCAGGTGTGGTCCGGGGGAAACTCGGTGAACCCGAGGGAGATGGTCAGGCGCTCCATGGCAGGCCTCACCGGAAAGTGGGGCGGAGCAGGGAAAAGGCCTCCGGTCGCGGGTGAGGGTCGCGCTCTGCCTCGACGCTCCTTCATCGGGTGACGGAAAGCTCTATCTCCCCGGCACGGGAACGGTTTGCTATGCCAGAACGAACACCGTTGCAGTTCCTGATCTTCACCATCCTCTTCCTGCTCGGAGTGTGGATAGCGTTCTCTCTTGTCACGGCAACGGGGAACCTCTCCTCCCTCTGGGTGGTGGTTATCGCGCTCGTCATCGCGCTCCTCGTGGCAGCAGCCTTCAAGGTCGCGGACCAGTGGGAGAATGCCGTCGTACTCCGGCTGGGGAAGTTCCGGGGGCTGCAGGGGCCGGGACCCTTCTTCATCATCCCCCTCGTCGAGAGGGTGGCCTACTGGATCGACCTGCGGATCATCACCACCACCTTCAAGGCAGAGAAGACCCTCACCAAGGACACGGTCCCCGTGGACGTGGAAGCAGTCCTCTTCTGGAAGGTGGTGAACACCGAGAAGGCGGCTCTCGAGGTGGAGGACTACCGGAGCGCCATCAGCTGGGCCTCCCAGACCGCGCTGCGGGAGGTGATCGGGAAGTCCTTCCTGGCGGACATGCTGGAGGGGCGGGAGAAGCTGGACAAGGAGTTGCAGGCCATCATCGACCTGCGGACCGAGCAGTGGGGCGTGAAGATCTCCTCAGTGGAGATCCGGGATATCCTGATCCCCACGGAGCTGCAGGATGCCATGTCCATGCAGGCTCAGGCAGAGCGGGAGCGGCAGGCCCGGGTGATCCTGGGCGACTCCGAGAAGCAGGTGGCCGCGAAGTTCGAGGAGGCAGCTCGATCGTACGTGCACAACCCCACCGCGCTGCACCTCCGGGCCATGAACATGCTCTTCGAGGGGCTGAAGACCCGGGGAGCAATGATGGTGGTGGTGCCGGCATCCATCCTGGACTCCATGAGCCTGGGCGACACCACCGGCCTCGTGGCCCTTGCGCGAACGATGGCGGAAGAGAAGGAGAGGAAGACGGAAATTGTCGAGGGCGGGGAATCACCCCCTGCACCGGGGAAGAAGCCGGGGTACTGACCTTCAGATCCTTTCAGGTAAC
>JAJRCY010000010.1 GCA_028678715.1 Methanomicrobiales archaeon
CGGCAACACCGAGCGGCAGATTGAACTGCTGCAGGACCTGCGGGCCACGGCCATTGCCTGCACGCCTTCCTACCTGCTCCACATGGGCGAGATGGCTGAGAAGATGGGGATCTCCATCCAGAAGGACACCCAGCTCCGGGTGGGGATCCTGGGGGCAGAGCCCTGGAGCGAGCGGATGCGGAACCGCATGCAGGAGTGGCTCGGGATCCGGGCATACGACATCTACGGCACGAGCGAGCTCTCCGGGCCCCTCTTCACCGAGTGCACCGCCCAGAAGGGATTCCACGTCTGGGGCGACTTCGCCCTCACCGAGATCGTGGATCCCGCGACTGGGGAGTCCCTTGGGCCGGGAGAGAAGGGTGAACTCACCATGACGATCCTGCAGAAGGAGGCCCTGCCCATGGTCCGGTTCCGGATCGGGGACATGACGGAAATGGATGAGGGGGTCTGCGCCTGCGGCAGGACCCACCCCCGGGTCATGAGGATCACGGGCCGGGTGGATGACATGCTGATCATCCGGGGCATCAATGTCTTCCCCTCCCAGATCGAGCACGCGCTGCTCTCCATCCCCCAGGTGGGCAAGCACTTCATGATCGAGGTGGACCGGAAGCAGGAGCTGGACACGCTCCTCGTCCGCGTGGAGGTCTCCCCGGAGGCATTTTCGGATAAGATCACGGACCTCATAAGGCTGAAGGCCATGGTGGCAGGGAAGCTCCGATCCGTGCTGAACGTGAACGCGGACGTGGAGCTGGCGGAACCGGGCACGCTCCCCCGGTTCGAGGGGAAGGCGAAGCGCGTGGTGGACAGGAGGAAACTGTGATGGACACGGAAGAGTTTGTGATCAAGCAGATCTCGGTCTTCTCAGAGAACAAGCCAGGCCGGCTGGCAGCGATGGCGAAAGCGCTGGAGGAGGAGCAGGTCAACATCCTGGCCTTCTCCATTGCCGAGGCAGGGGAGTTCGGGGTGGTGAGGGCGCTTGTCGACCAGCCGGAGAAGGCCTACAGGAAACTGGCCGGCATGGGCTTTGTTGTCTCCTTCACCGAGGTCGTCGGGGTCAGGATGCGGGATGAGCCCGGCGGCCTCTATGAAGTAGCCAGGATCCTGGGCGATGCGAAGATCAACATCGAGTACTCGTATGCCTACTCGGGAAAGGAGATGGCCGTGCTGATCCTGCGTGTGGACAACACCCGGGAAGCGATCAAGCAGATCCGGGCCCACGGGGGAGAGCTGGTCAAGTCCCTCCCGGCTGCCTTTCCGGCATCCGGCGGCAGGGCCCGGTGAAGGCCCCCCTTCACCGCTTCTCCCACCGTTCCAGTTCCGTGATCCGGGAGAGGGTGCCGCCCCGCCGGATCTCCTCACGGACCCTCTCCTCCTGCTTCTGGACCTCCCGGGCCCGCCGGGCCACCTCGTAGGCCCGCTCTGACGGGATCACCACCACTCCGTTCTCGTCCCCCGCGATCCAGTCCCCGGGCCGCACCGGCTGGCCGCAGCAGGTGATCTCGGCATTGATCTCACCGTACCCCTTCGGTTCGCCGGCGTTTGGAACCGTGGCCCTTGCAAAGACCGGAAAGCCGATCTTCCGGATGTCGTCCACGTCGCGCACGGCACCGTCGATGACCACGCCTGAAATCCCCTTCTGGATGCAGGAGAGGGTGGCGAGCTCCCCCCAGGGAGCCACGTGGGTCGCCCGGTCGTTGTTGATGACGATCACGTCGCCGGGCGAGGCACGGTCAATGGCCTCCACCGGTTTCGCCCAGTCACCGGCAAGGGTCTGGACGGTGACAGCCCTTCCTGCCATCTTCACGTCCCCGCAGAGGGAGATGAGACCCTCCATGGCCCCCTTCCGGTGCATGGCGTCCGAGATGTTGGGGGTGGAGACCGAGAGAAGCAGGGCGCGGATCTTCTCGTCCGGGCTTTTTTCTGCCTTCCGGCGAAGCTTTGGGCGGTCGATGGCCTCACGGATCTTCCGGGCAGAGGCTGCCACATCTCCCGACCGCACGATCGATCCGCCGACAATGACGATCCCTGCCCCTGCCGCCACCGCTTCTGCCGCGGTCTCAGCGTCCAGCCCGCCGGCCACGGCCACGGGAACCGACACCTTCCCCCGGAGTTCCCGTACCAGGTCCACCGACGTCCGGCCCACCATCTGCTGGTCGATGCCCGCGTGTGCGCAGATGATGTCCACCCCCATGGTTTCCAGCTCCCGTGCACGGGCAACAGGATCCCGGGCATTGATCAGGTCTGCCATCAGCCGGACGCCGTACAGGTGCTTGGCCCGGACCGCCTCCTGTACCACCGCGTCATCGGCGTCGGCAAGGATGCAGACCAGGGTGGCACCGGCTTTCGCTGCCATCTCCACTTCCAGGGTCCCGGTATCGGCCACCTTCATGTCCGCAACGATCTCGCGGCCGGGGAACCGTTCCCGGAGCCGGCGCACCGCGTCCATGCCTGCGCTCTTGATGAGCGGCGTTCCCGCCTCGATCCAGTCCGCACCCCCTGCAAGGGCCTCCTCAGCGATGACAAGGGCACGGTCCAGCTCCAGGAGATCCAGAGCCACCTGCAGCACCGGGGCGGTCATGTACCATGGGGATTGGGGGACGGGGGGGATAAGGATTGCTGGCCCCCGCGGCGCCTGAGGTTTCTTGTCGCCGAGGGAGGGCAGTATCCTGAATTCGTGTACTCTTACCGAGACGCTCTTGGGGGCTCCGCCCCCACCGCGTGGGCATCCCCCGCGGTTTCCCGGCGAGTGAAGACCCAGTTGTTCACTCAGACCAGAAGAACGGCCATCCTCTTCGGGGGAGGGACCAGGAGGGGGCAGAGCCCCCCTTCGGCACCATGTCCCTGAACCCTCCTGTGGCTGAGATCCAGAATAAGCCGTAGCTCACCCTCTACTCAGCGGGGGGGGCGCCCACGTGGCGGGAGGGACCGAAGGTCCCCCCTGGAGCGTCCCGGTACACGTCATCAAGAAACGCGTCCACCGTCCTGCACCACATGTCCAGATCGTATGACGATGGCAATACCCATGGCAAGTCCCTCAGCAACCTTCAACCCGCAGCACCGCCCAACCGGATTGTGATCATGCACCGGTGGGAGGAGGCCTGAGGGAATGAGGCATGATATCGCACCGGAGGAGGTTGCGGCCCTCATCGCAGCCCTGGGACGGGCGCGGGACAGGAGGCATCTCGCAGAGATCCTGGGCGAGGCCCTGTCCACGTACACCCTCCAGGATCTGCAGCATCTCCGGGGCATCATCGAGCACGAGTTCCGCAACCTCCCCGCGCCCTACCGGAGGAAGCTCTATCCCCATGCCATCGAGCAGGTCTTCGGGGCCTACCACGACCTGATGCTGCACCACCGGAGGAGCCGCCACGAGCGGTGGGAAGGCCCCCTCCCCACCCTGTACCCGGACTTCTGCCGCATGCTCCAGGACCTGGCGCTCTCCGATGGCGGGAACCGGCTGCGCAGGTACGATCTGCTCTACTATCTCCTGGCCGCCTTCACCATGTTTGTCCGGGAGCTCCCCGGCCACCCCGTGGGTACCCCGTTTCCCGGGGGGTTCCGGGTGGAGGCGCGCAACGGGGAGTACTACTGCCCGGTCCGGGAGAAGGAGGACAATGTGGAGACCTCCATCTGCCCCTTCTGCCCGGCACAGCAGGCGGAGATCCCGCCCGGCACAGCAGGCGGAACTACGACGGGGCGTACCGGTTCGTGAAGGTGATCCGGGCCAGCTCCTTCTTCGGCGGGGCGGCCATCTCTGCCGGGTACCCGGCCGGGAGGAGGGAGACGAGCGTGTGGGTCGCGGGCACCTGCAGGAGCGTGCGCACTGCTTCCCCGTAGGGCTTCTTGTCCCCTGCCACCCAGCAGGATCCCACCCCGTAGGACCACAGCCCCAGCGTGAGCTGCATGGTGAAGGCCGAACAGTCCTCCAGATAGTATTTCTGGCCGCGTTCGCCGAAGATGGCAAAACAGACCGGGGCTTTCGCGATGAACTTTCCGTGGTCGGTGAGGTCCGCGATCTTCTGCAGGGTGTCCCGGTCCGTGATGATCCCGACCAGCCAGGGCTGCAGGTTCATGGCGGTGGGGGCCTGCCGGGCGCACTCCAGGGCATCCCGTACCACGTCGTCAGACACCCGGGTCTCCTTGAAGTTCCGGACCGACCGTCGGCTCTTGATGATGGTGGTTCCCACGTTCATACACGACGATAGGAAGTCAGGAGGTAAATGTGTTGTGCCGGGAGGAGGGGTGAAGAGTATCGAACCGGAACCCCCCGGGAACCTTCGCCTCTCCTCACGGGAGCAGCGTCTGCATCCATCCCCATGCGTTCCCGAGACCGGTGGAGAGGAGAACGCCGGGGTCTATCCCCAGGGCAGGGAAGATGAAGACGAAGTACAGGAAGGTGCCGAGCATGGACCCCACGTTGGTGAGGGCCGCGACGAGGATCACCCGGAAGAGGGGTACTTCCCGCATCTCTGTGAAGGTCTCGGACTCCATGATCCGGCGGAAATCCGCGACGGTGGGTTTCCTGATCCTTGCCTCCACAGGGACCGTGAACCAGCCTGCCGCGATCAGGGGATGGAGCGCCGTCATCCAGGAGACGGCAAAGGCGGTAAGGGCCGAGAGGGGATGGCCTCCGGCGAGAAGAGCACAGCCCGCGGCCAGGACCCCGTGGATCACCACCCAGTACACGAACGCCCGAACCAGGAGGTCGATCCCCACCCCCGAGAAGGCGATGGCGGTCACCAGCAGCGCAAAGAGGCCGAGTACCATCACCCCCAGGATCGTGCCGTAGGGGAGGCCTTTCTTTGTCCCGGTCAGGGATTCCGGTGGAGGGATCGTCTCCGGAGCGGCCAGGTGCTTCCGGATCCCCTCCACATGGCCTGCCCCGACGATGGCCAGGACCCGCTCATGCCGTCCGGTGAGGGCCAGGAGCTGGAGCGCCAGGTAAGCGTCGCGTTCATCGATCAGCGCCTGCGCCCCGCGGGGAGAGAACTTCCGGAATTCCTGGAGGGCCAGGGAGATCACGTCCTGGCGGGTCAGCTCTTCCACATCGATCTCCTGGGTCTCGGTGGAGACCAGTGAGACCGCCAGGGCGTAGCCCATCTTCAGCTTTTCGAGGAGGGAGAGGGAGTGCCAGAACCGGTTCAGGGTGACCCGGATATCGCGGTCCACGAGGGCGAGGGGCAGGTGGCGGGCCTCTGCTTCCTGGATCGCAGCCTTGATCTCAGCCCCCGGCTCCACCCCCACCTCCATTCCAATCCGGCGCTGCAGGTGGGCCAGGGTCCACTGGACCAGGAGCTCCGTGAACTGGTGGCTCTTCAGGACGTCCGCGATGGCAGGCGGCTCCTCCTGCTGTTTCAGCACGGCAAAGCGGGCCGGGTCCAGCTCGACAGCCACGACGTCAGGGCGGAACTCCTCCATAGCCGCCCGGACCTCCTCAACGCTCTTGCGGGAGACATGCGCGGTCCCCACGATGCGCAGCTCACCCATCCAGCACCCGGATTCCCTCGGTATCCACCACGCACCGGCAGCCGGCAGGCATCTCGCACGCCGAAAGAACGCGGGCCACCTGCACCTCCTCCGCATCCTCCGCGGTAGCCCGTTCCTTCAGGGCAGACGCAATGACCAGGGCCTCCTCCCCGGTCATGGGAGCGCCGATGCCGGGGCAGGGCGATACCTCCAGCCGGCCGTCTGTGAGCACGAAGGGATACGTACGGCAGATCCGCGGCCGGGATCCATAGACCGTGCAGCGGTCCCCGGAGAGGAGATGGCAGGCACCCGAATTCCGCCTGAGGCACCATCCCAGTGTGTACCGTGTGCCGTTCCTGCCCTCCAGGAACTCCGGGTACGGCTCCACCGATTCCTGCCAGGTGCCCCCGGCCTGGGCAAGAACGGCGCGCACCTCATCCGGCATGACAAGCACCAGGTGGTCCTTCCCCCGGCAGCAGGTGCCGCACCGCCGGCACCGGAACCCGATGCGGAGGATCTCCCGGGAAAGGATATCCGGTTCACCTTTCCCCACCCTCCGGCGGGCATGGATCATTCCTCTCCTCCGTCGCGGCAGAGACGGTCAAAGTTCTGGAAGACCAGCCGGCCGTTGACCGTGTGGGAGACCTCCGGGTGCCACTGAACCCCGTAGATCCGCTCCTTTTCGGAGGCTATCGCCTCCACGCTGCAGATCCGGGACTGTGCCAGTACCGTATATTTCGGAGGCACCCCCCGCACCTCGTCCATGTGGGACGCCCACACCAGGATCCGGTCCGGGTAACCGGCCAGGATCCCATCACCGGAGAGGATCTCCACCTCCACCATCCCGTAACCCCCCATGGAGCCCGGTGCCACGGACCCGCCCCGGGCAAGGGCAATCACCTGGAGCCCCAGGCAGATCCCGAGAACGGGGATCCCCAGCTCCAGGTACTCGCGGCACCGCCCCGCCCGCTCCATGGCCGGTCCGCCCCCCAGGATGATCCCCCGGTACCGGCCGAGATCCGCCGGTACCGTGGTGTTGGGCACCATCTCCGCCGAAAGGCCCATGTCCCGCAGGCTGCGGAGGATCAGGTGGTTGAACTGCCCGTAGTTGTTCACCACCGCGAGGGGTTGCATGCCGGTAGCTTTCTGTGCGGGTGGGTATTAGTGCTTTCTCGGCCGGTGTCTGCGAGGGCAGGAGAGAAGTCAGGATCTCAATACGGATTGGGATTGTACACCGGGGATCCACATATCCTCAGGGGGGTGCCTCCGCGGCGGGGGGCGGGAGCCCCCCGAGAGCGGAACAGTACATGTCTGTGGGATGATGGGATACACCATACATGGGGCACCCTCCAGGTGGCTGCGCCCCCGCCGCTCTGGCGCCCCCTATGAGGATTGGCTGAGCCGCGGTATTCCTGGGAGACTGAGCTCCCGGATCCGTGAAAGGAACCGGCACCCGGAATACTCCCCACCACACGACTGTATTCGTTTTCAGCGTCCTCAGGCGAACCCGGTGGCCGTGGAGAGGATCCGGGCCCGGATCTCCTCCGGACTCTTCCCCAGGAGGGCGGCAAGGAGCATCGCGCCTCCGGCACCGATCCCCTCCTTCACCTCCCCCTCGCAGTAGCGGGCAAGGCCATGGTGGCCGATCTCGCCGAAGTCCGGGTCCACGTAGTAGACCTGTACCCCGAGGCGGGCAGCCGTCTCGGGAAACCCGGCGCTCGGATCGTCCCGCACATAGACGGTGGTGGCGATTGGCGGCATTCGGCCCTCCATCTTCCCGATCACCGCGGCCACGGCGAGCATCTGCGTCCCCCCGGCAAGGATCACCGGTCCCCGGTAGGTGCTGACGATCCCGGCCGCGGCGGCCATCATCGGGTCCCCGCCCACCCGAATCACCTCAACGGGATCAGTGATACGGTGGGAATGGATCGTCTCCTGCACCTGCCGGCAGATCTCCTCCTTCAGGGCCACCGGGTTCCTGACAAAGCTGCTGGAGACCTTTGCCGGGTAGCCCAGGCCCCGGAGCACACAGAGGGCCGTGGTTGTTCCCCCGGGCACACACTCCCCCAGCACCAGCAGGTCCGAGAGACCGGAGAGGAGACGCCCTGCCCGCTGCCCCTGGATGAAGATCTCCCGCGCACGGGGCACTGCGTCTCCTTCACGGGGATCTCCGCCCGGGTCCCCGTACAGGTCCAGGCATGGCACGACAGGAGGGTACGCGAGACCGGCGTTCACAAAGAGGGTTTCCATGCCCAGCAGGTCCATCATGGCCCGGGTGATAACCGCCGGCGTGGGGCAGCCGGTGGGGGTGTTGGGCTTCATGGGCCGGCTCCGGATGGCACCGGTGGAGATCAGCTCGGCGTCCAGGACCGGGGTGAGGAGCGTCTTCTCGGGGGTGGGCCCGGCACCCGAAACCCCCGGGACTGTCGAGAGCCGGGTGTTCCCGAGAATGATGGAAAAGAGGGGCCTTTCAAACCGGATGTTCAGGGCCTCCGAGAGGAAGGGCATACCGATCTCTCTATGTAGGTGCACCAAGAAAAACCAGATCATCATGTTTGGGGTGGAGGAACGGCTGAAGGGGCACGGGGCCGGGATCCCGGAGATCGCGGCTGCCGGCATGGCCCTCTATGTGCCCCATGGCATCGGGCCGCCGGAAGCAGAGGGGATCCTTGCCCGGAAGATATCCCTGGCACTCTCGGATCCCAATGTCTCGTCGCTCCTCCTGGGGGCAATGCTTCTTGAGGAGGCCCTGACAGGCCGGAAGGACGGCCAGGGAATCGACGGGGACCCGGTCTTTCTCCTCTCGGACGAGATCCTGGGCCTCGCCATCGCCGAGTACCTGGGTGGCACCCGTGCCCGGTTTGAGTTCACGCGCTATGACCAGAAGAAACCGGGGATCCTCTCCCGTCTCGGCCCGTTTTTAGACGATGCCGTGGCAGGGCTGATTGCCGGATGCACGTCGAGGCTGTACAGCGAATGTACCGGGAGTCCCTGAGGGCCCTCCTCCAGTTCACCACCCGCATCCCCGTGGGTGGCCCCGCCGACTTCGATGCCTTTGCCAGGCATTCCTACCTGTATCCCCTGGCCGGCTGGATCATCGGGGGGATCGCCGCCCTCGTCGTGCTTCCCATCCGGCAGGGCATCCTCTCCGCTGCCATCGCCCTCTCCGCGGTCCTCCTCTTATCGGGATTCCACCACCTGGACGGCCTCCTGGACTTTGGGGACGCGGCCATGGTCCACGGGGACCGGGAACGCAGGATCGCGATCCTCACGGACCACGCCGTAGGTGCAGGCGGGTTTGGCCTGGGACTCGCGGTCACGCTGGTGGCTTTTGGCTCCCTGGCGGCATCCCCCTCGGTGGCCGTCGCCATCCTGGCCGGGGAGGTCTCGGCCAAGCTGGCGCTCTCCTGGATCACGGTCCTGGGCACGCCGTTCCGGGAGGGAATCCACAGCCGTCTCCACCGGCAGGCGCGGCCGGTGTTCCTGTTCCTTTCGCTCCTCCTCTTCCTCCCGATCATCCTCCTGGCAGGCTGGCGGGGTGCGGCTGCGGCGGTCCTCGTCACCGTGCTCACGCTCTTCCTCTTCCTGCAGGCGTCCCGCCGCCTCTTTGGGGGCGTGAACGGGGACGTGGCAGGGGCTGCCCACGAGGTCACGAGGGCCGTGGTGATGGCGGCCCTGGTGTTCATCTGAACCTTCTCATCCTCAGCCATATCGGCCAATTTGAGGAAGATTGGAAGTCACGCCCGTCTATCCTCATCAGCGGAGGGCAACGGGAGGGGGCAGAGGCCCCTCCCGGTCCCACCCCCAAGAGGATAGGCCTGGAACGGAATTTTCTCACCCGAATACATCTCTCCACTACCCGCTCCGGTATTCGGCTGCCCCGCTCCATCCCGGACTGCACCATTTTTTGCCTGCCGGTGCGAGTACTAACTCGATGGCCCACACGTACGGCATCCACATGAGGGGCGGGGTGATCACAGAGCGGAACGCGGATTTCTGCACGGTCCGGATCCGGCTCCCGGCCGGCGACCTCCCTGCAGAGAAGATGCGCGGCCTCGCCGCCATTGCGAAACGGTATGGCGACGGGACGGTGCATGTCACCACCCGGCAGACCATCGAGATCCCCCACGTGAAGCCGGAACGCCTCTCCCGGCTCGCCAAGGCCCTTGCGAAGAACGGAACACCCGTCGGCTCGGAACGGGACGAGGTGGTGAATGTCATCGCCTGCCCGGGGACGGAACGGTGCAAGTACGCCACCACGGACACTATCGGCCTTGCCAAGCGGCTTGACGAGCGGCTCTTTGGAAAGGAGATGCCGGTGAAGATCCGGATCTCCATCTCGGGATGCCCCAACGCCTGCACCAGCCCGATGCTGAACGAGATCGGTATCATCGGGAGGATCAGGCCGAAGCGGATCCCCGGCCTCTGCACCGGCTGCGGCACCTGCGCCGAGTACTGCAGGGAGTGCGCCATCTCCATCCGGAACGGCGTCTCGGTTGTGGATGACGAGAAATGCGTTCAATGCGGGGTCTGCGTCCAGTCCTGTCCGTTCCACCTCCTGAAGTCCGAGCACCGGCACTACCAGATCGTGGTCGGGGGCAGGCGGGGGCGGCATCCGGTGCTGGGACGGCAGCTGATCCTCCTGGAGGACGAGGAGAAGGTGGTGGTGGCGGTGGAGAAGATCGTGCAGTGGGTGTACCGCAGGGCCTGGAGCGGGCGGCTCCTTTCGGACCAGCTGGATGACCTGCACTTTGACCGGTTCCGGGAGGAAATCATAGGCGAGCTCAGCGCTGGTACAGGGAGCTGAACCCCTCGTTCCCGTCGTCCGTACACTCGATGGCGCTCCCGTCCCTCACGAGGGTGTTGAACATCATCGCCGCGTTCATCAGGGACTCGTCGGGGCTTGTCCCCCGCTTCACCTCTTTCAAGGCCGGCGTGATCGGCGACGGGATGACCCGCTTCCCCACCCGGACCCCGGCGCAGTGCCAGCAGTACTCGCAGTGGCTGTACACCGATACCTCGCCGTCAGCGCACTGGACTGTCACCTGGCCCGTCTTCTCGTTCCTCTGGAGAGCCAGCGTCTTCATGTCCGATCTCTAGTGGGAGGGGCAACGGATATAGGGATGTCGATCCTCCCTTTCCCGCCCCCGGATTCCGCCGATCCACCCTTCTCGAAATGATTTATATAGGTGCCGATCCAATAATTTACACTCGCAGCATTCCGATTGTTGCGGCCGTGACAGCCCGTTCCGGACTGTTGCAGCCGTGACAATCCTGCATGTGACTGGAGGATACCATTTATGGCAAGCGAGAAGCCCCATCTGAATCTGGCCATCATCGGCCACATCGACCACGGAAAGTCAACAACCGTCGGCCGACTTCTCTTTGAGACCGGAGCGGTACCGCAGCACGTCATTGACGGCTACCGCAAGGAGGCCGAGTCCAAGGGGAAGGGCACCTTTGAGTTCGCCTGGGTCATGGACAACCTGAAGGAGGAACGCGACCGTGGCATCACCATCGATATCGCCCACAAGCGGTTCGATACCCCGAAATTCTATTTCACCATCGTGGACTGCCCCGGACACCGTGACTTTGTGAAGAACATGATCACCGGTGCATCGCAGGCAGACGCCGCGGTGCTGGTGGTGTCGGGACCGGACGGCGTGCAGGAGCAGACCAAGGAGCACGTGTTCCTGGCTCGGACCCTCGGCATCCAGCAGCTTATCATTCTCGTCAACAAGATGGATGCGGTCAACTATGACCAGAAGCGGTTCGATGCGGTCAAGGCCGACATCACGAGCCTGCTGAAGATGGTGGCCTACAAGCCGGATGACATGCTCTTCATCCCGGCCAGCGCCTTCCAGGGCGTGAACATCTCCAAGAAGTCCGACAAGACCCCCTGGTACAAGGGGCCGACGCTGCTCGAGGCTCTCGATACCCTGAAGGAGCCTGAGAAGCCGACCTCCCTCCCGCTGCGCCTCCCCATCCAGGACGTGTACAGCATCTCCGGTATCGGCACGGTGCCGGTGGGCCGGGTCGAGACGGGCGTCATGAAGAAGGGCATGAACGTTATCTTCATGCCGGCCAACAAAACCGGTGAGATCAAGTCCATTGAGATGCACCACGAGGAGATTCCCCAGGCGGTACCGGGCGACAACGTGGGCTTCAACGTCCGCGGGATCGCGAAGAACGACATCCGGCGCGGCGATGTGGTGGGCCCCGTGGAGTCACCCCCGGCGGTGGCCGACGAGTTCACCGCCCAGATCGTGGTGCTCTACCATCCCAGCGCCATCACCGTGGGCTACACCCCGGTCTTCCACTGCCACACCGCCCAGGTGGCCTGCACCATCACCGAGCTGAAGAAGAAGCTGGACCCCAAGACCGGCCAGGTGAAGGAGGAGAACCCCACCTTCCTGAAGACCGGCGACGCCGCCATCGTGACCGTGAAGCCGAGCCGGCCGATGGTCATCGAGCGGATCAAGGAGATCCCGCAGATGGGCCGGTTCGCCATCCGGGATATGGGATCCACCATCGCTGCAGGTATGTGCATTGACCTGGTCCAGAAGCAGATGAGATAATCCCCCCGTTCCGGTGACGTCACATGCAGAAAGCCAGAATCCGCCTCTCGGGGACCGACTGCAGGAAGGTCGAGATGGTCTGCGATCGGATCCGCGAGATCGCCGAGCGGACCGGCGTGAACCTGGCAGGCCCCATCCCCCTGCCCACACGCCGGCTCGTCGTCCCCATCAGGAAAAGCCCCGATGGCGAAGGGACTGCCACCTGGGACCGGTGGCAGATGCGCGTCCATAAAAGGCTCATCGACATCGATGCAGACGAACGCGCCCTCCGTCAGCTGATGCGGATTCAGGTGCCCAAGGATATCGGAATCGAGATCGTTCTGGAGAGCTGAACCCCATGCGGCGGGCTGCCGCACTGATCCCGGAAAGGATCCGGCAGAAGCTCTCCTTTGAAGTCCTCTTCTTCGCAATCTTTGCCGTCGCCG